>NZ_JBXAYG010000001.1:0-300000 GCF_056782155.1 Dellaglioa sp. CoH-55-MRSF-9
TGTTCAGTTTTCAAAGATCTACTTGGTTGCTTTTGACAACTTTTATATCATATCAAGGATTTCGTTAATTGTCAAGAACTTTTTTAATTAATTAACTGGTCACATTTGAATTAGTTGTTTACTACTGAAGCAACGTTTATTACTTTACCAAGAATAATCACCTTCGTCAAGCCTTTATTTAAATTAAATCTAAATCAATGAATGTAAACGTGTACATCGTGTTTTATTATTACTTTTACTGCTGAAATAAAAGTAAAAAAAGAGTATTGTCACATAGCGACAATACTCTCATATAATATTATTCATCAAAAATAATCCTATAAAATAATTTAAAAATATTTATTGATTATCATCTGGTCTCATAGTTGGAAATAATAACACATCTCTGATAGATTGTGCATCAGTCATTAACATAACCAACCTATCTATTCCAATTCCTAAACCACCTGTTGGTGGCATACCATATTCGAGTGCTTCAATGAAATCTTCATCGATTCCTTCCGCTTCATCGTTACCATCTTCACGTTCTTCAACTTGGGACTCAAATCGCTCTCTTTGATCAATGGGGTCATTTAACTCAGTAAATGCATTAGCATATTCTGTACCTAAAATATACATTTCAAAACGATCCGTAAATCTTGGATCATCTTCATTTTTCTTTGCTAAAGGCGAAATTTCTAAAGGATGTCCATAAACAAAAGTAGGATCAACAATTGTATCTTCAACAAATTTTTCGAAAAATTCATTAATGATATGGCCAACTTTCCAATATGTTTCATATTTAACATGATGTTCATCTGCCAATTTTTGTGCTTCTTCAACTGACATTTCTTTCCAAAAATCCACTCCAGTTACGGACTTAATAGCATCTACCATATGAACTCTTGCAAATTTTTTATTAAAATCTACTTTTTTTCCATCATATTCAATAATTCCGTCATTTGAAATTACATCTGCGACTGCTTTAAAAATGCCTTCAGTTTCATCCATTACATCATGGAAGTCATAGTATGCAACGTACGTTTCAAGCATTGTAAACTCAGGATTATGTTTTGTATCAATTCCTTCATTACGGAACACTCGACCAATTTCGTATACTTTTTCCATTCCACCAACGATAAGTCGTTTTAAATGTAATTCTAGTGCAATTCTCAAGTATAGTTCAATATCTAACGCATTATGATGTGTTGTAAATGGTTTAGCTGATGCTCCACCTGCTTGGTTATGCAGTACTGGCGTTTCAACCTCAATATATCCATTACCATCTAAATAACGTCTTACAGCTGAAATAATTTGACTACGTTTCATAAATCGATCAAAGCTTTCACGATTTGTGATTAAATCAAGATATCTTTGTCTATAGATTTGTTCTACATTTTGCAAACCATGAAATTTATCTGGTAATGGTCGTAATGCTTTTGATAGGAAAGTAACTTCTGTTGGGCGAATCGTTAATTCACCCATATCTGTTTTCATAACATCACCTGTTATACCAACAAAATCACCAATATCTGAACGTTTAAAGATATGATATGTATCTTCACCTACAACATCTTTACGGACATATAATTGTAAACGTCCATCTTTATCCTGAATATCAGCGAAACTCACTTTACCTTTACCACGTTTAGACATTAATCTACCTGCGATAGTAGCTTGGATATCCATACCATCAAGTTCTTCTTTAGTTAATGCATCATACTTATCATGTAATGCTTTAGTCATGTCTTTACGTTCAAAGCGGTGTCCAAATGGATCGACCCCTGCTTCGCGAAGTTCAACAACTTTTTCACGACGTACCTTTAATTGATCATTCATACTTTGTTCTTGCTTTACCATATTATATCCCTCACTTAATTACATATTTCACTTACTATCATGCCAATTAACCCAATAAAATGCAACTAATTCTATGCTTCTTTTTGCATTAATTTGAATTCACGTTCTTTTGTATCTTCTAAAAATTTATCAAATATCGTTATCATAGTAGCTTCTGAATTTGCTTCATTCAATGCTGCTTTAGCACGAGCTGAACGCGAAATACCTTTTAAGTAGTATGCTGCTTGACTTCTGAATTCTTTAGGTCCAATAACCTCACCCTTTATCTGGCAAAGTGCGTGCAAGTGTTCTTTAGCAACTAAAATTTTATCAGATGCTGAAGGTTCAGCAATGAGTTCACCTGTTTCAAGGTACGTTGCTGTCTGCCTAATCATCCACGGATTTCCTAATGCAGCACGGCCTATCATAACAGCGTCGGCACCGACTTCATCTAACATCTTCTTTGCATCTTGTGGCGTTTTAATATCACCATTACCCATAAAAGGAATTGTTTTTAAATTACTTTTAACTTCATGTAAAATATTCCAATCTGCTTTACCATTATACAACTGGAAACGTGTTCTTCCGTGCATTGCAAGTGCAGCTGCACCACCTTGTTCAGCAGCTAAGGCATTTTCAACTGCTAAAATATGATCTTCGTCCCAGCCTGTTCTCATTTTAACTGTTACCGGAATTGACAGCTCATTAGTAACCGCATCAACCATTTCGTATACTTTATCTGGATCAAGCAACCAACGTGCGCCTGCGTCTGTTTTTGTTACTTTAGGTACAGGGCAACCCATATTAATATCGACTATGTCGGCTGACGTGTGTTCTTCAACAAACTTAGCAGCAGCAACCAATGTTTCCTTATCTCCGCCAAAAATTTGAACGCTAACTGGATGTTCTCTTGGATCTACAAACAACATGCTCAACGTTTTTTTATTTCTAAATTGGATTCCTTTATCAGAAATCATTTCACAAACTACTAATCCAGCACCAAAATCCTTACAAATCATTCTGAATGCCGCATTTGTTACACCTGCCATAGGTGCAACAACTACTTGATTAGGAATTAATATATCGCCAATTTTCCATTCCATTCTATTCACCTCATCGTTTTTTACACTTACTATTGTTTAGTATCATAACACAAATCATATATTGATAAAATTTATTTAGCTGAACCCTCTAATAATTTCATTAATTCATTTTCAGAATATTGATATCGATTTCCACAAAAACGACAAACAGCTTCGGCACCATGATCCAATTCGATCATTTCAGTGATATCGCTTTTTGGCAAACTAGCTAATGAACCGTAAAATTTATCTTTTGAACAATCACATTCGAACGCAACTGGCATTGTATCCAAGATATTAACATTTTCTTTACCAAACATCAGATATATAATATCTTCTGGCGTTTTACCATCTCTTAGCAATTCTGAAATCATAGGCATTTCTGCTAATTTTTTTTCTAAATTATCGATAACTTCATCAGTTGCGCCAGGCATTACTTGAATCATAAACCCACCGGCCACTTCGATTGTATTGTCCGTGTTCACAAATACAGATAATCCAACTGATGATGGAATCTGCTCTGATTTAGCTAAATAGTAAGTAAAGTCTTCGCCAAGTTCACCTGAAACCAATGGGACTTGTCCCGTAAACGGTTCCTTCATACCCATATCTTTTGTTACTGCCATTGATCCAGTTGTTCCAACGGCACCTTTAACATCAATTTTATTTTTTTCATTTAATGGTAAATGAACGTGGGGTTCACTCAGATATCCTTTAACTGTTCCATCAGCGTTACCATCAATTACGATAGCACCAACTGGCCCATCACCATTAATTTTAACGGTCATTTTTTCATCGGCTGACAATGTAGATGTACTTAGTAATAATGTTCCTATTAGGCTCCGCCCAAGTGCAGCTGATGCTGCGCTCCATGTGTCATGTCTCCTTTGTGCTTCAGCAACCGTATTTGTCGCAGTAACAGCATATACTCTTAATTTACCGTCAAAGGCCAAACTTTTTACAAGATAATCTTTCATTCGTTTTCTCCTTAAATAATTCATTTTAGACCAACAAGAACTCCGATAGATAATCCATCGGAGTTCTTAAGTAACGATTATTTATCGTCTTTATTCACTTTGGGGTAAAAAACAACCGTTTTAGATAAATCAACTTCATCTGTTTCTTCAGCTATTTTTTTTGCATCTTTACGTTCTAATTCTTTTTTTGTTGCTTCAAAAGAACCATCTTTTTCACTCGGAAATTCATTTGCATCGTCTTTTTCTGGCATTTTGCCATCTTCGAACAAGCTTAAAATTTCTTTTTCATCAAGTGTTTCAAATTCTAATAACTTATCAGCAATCAATTTATGCTGTTCTCTATGTGCTTCAATAATTTCTTTAGCAAGTTTCATACCTTCTTCAGATAGACGACGAACCTCAGAATCAATAATGTCAGCCGTATTGCTTGAGTAAGCAGCACTTGGTTGACCTGAACCACCAGCGAACATTTGGCTATTGCCTTCTAATTGAACAGGTCCGAGTTTTTCACTCATTCCATATTCAGTAACCATTGAGCGAGCCATTTGTGTTGCTTGTTGGAAATCGTTTGATGCGCCTGAAGATTGTTCATTGTAAACAATTTCTTCAGCTGCACGTCCACCCATTAATCCAGCAATTTGTTCACTCATATCTTTTTTAGACAATAACATTTGATCTTCTTTTGGTAACATGATTGCGTAACCGCCAGCACGACCTCGAGGGACAATTGTTACTTTGTGAACAACTCTAGCATCATTTAGGACTAATCCAACAATTGTATGTCCGGCTTCATGGAATGCAACTGTTTGACGTTCTTTTTCATTAATCGTACGATCACGTTTTGCTGGTCCCGCAATAACACGATCCTCAGCTTCATCCATATCGCTTGCATCAATTTTTGATTTATTACGACGAGCAGCTAATAATGCAGCTTCATTTAAAAGATTTTCTAAATCAGCACCAACAAATCCAGGTGTCTGCTTAGCAATAACTTTTAAATCAACATCAGATGCTAACGGTTTGTTTTTTGCATGAACATTAAGAATAGCCTCACGACCCTTAACATCTGGGCGACCTACTAAAACTTTACGATCAAAACGACCAGGACGTAAAAGTGCTGGATCCAGAACATCCGAACGGTTAGTAGCTGCAATTACAATCACACCTTCTGTACCCGTAAATCCATCCATTTCAACAAGTAATTGGTTCAATGTTTGTTCACGTTCATCATTACCGCCACCTGTACCAGAGCCACGACGACGTCCGACAGCATCAATTTCATCAATAAAGATAATTGATGGTGCAGTTTTCTTAGCATTTTCGAACAAATCACGTACACGACTTGCCCCAACACCGACAAACATTTCTACGAAATCAGAACCGGAAATTGAATAAAATGGTACTTCAGCTTCACCAGCTACTGCTTTTGCGAGTAAAGTTTTACCAGTACCAGGAGGTCCCTCTAGGAGAACACCTGATGGGATTCGAGCGCCTAAATCAGCAAATTTGCGTGGTGATTTTAAGAATTCAACAACTTCAACAAGTTCTTGCTTTTCTTCTTCTGCACCGGCAACATCAGCAAAACGAACTTTATTATCTTTTTTCTCGGAAGGTTTTGTTTTTGATTTACCAAAGTTCATCACCTTACCGCCACCACCGCCACCTTGTCCTGCTTGTCCCATCATAAGATAGAAAAAGCCGACCATTAATACAAGTGGAATAACCGTAATTGCTAATTGCAACCAGATACTATCTGATTGTTCTTCTTTTGTATCCATTTTTGTCTTTGTTGCTTCAGATGATTTCAAAATTTGTGCCATATTTGAATCATTTTGAATAACTGTTGACGTAAAGTTTTTAACTTTTGTTGTTTTCTTTGAAGCTGGAATTAATGAGAACCCAGTATCCTTGCTCTTTTCTGTTTGAGCTTTCTTATAAGTCCCTGTTATTTTGTAGACACCACCTGATGGTTGAATATCAAATGATTTCACTTGGTTTGATTGTAATTTTGAGACAAATTCACTTGATTGAATTTCTTGTGTTTCCGTTTTGCTGTTTCCATCAAAAAAGAAGTACATTACACCCATTATCCCAAGCATGATAACTATGTAAAATAAACTATTTTTAAAAAGTCCATTTTTAGGATTGTTTTTCATATCTACTCTCCTGCCCGTTTTTCTTTATTTTTATTTCAACTATCGTTTGAATAGGATACACTATATCACAATTGACATTCTTTGACCATTATTTTACTCTGTATAAATTTCAGGTTTCAAGACGCCAATATATGGTAAGTTCCTATATTTTTCAGCATAATCTAATCCATAACCAACTACAAATTCATTTGGAACTTCAAATCCTGCATAATCAACGTTAACAGTCACTTTACGACCTTCTGGTTTGTCCAACAACGAACAAACCTTAACAGATTTTACATTTCTATTGTTAAACAGATCGATTAAGTAAGCTAAAGTTTGTCCTGTATCCACGATATCTTCAACAATAATCACATCTCTGCCTTTAACATCAATATCTAAATCTTTGATAATCTTAATCTCACCAGTTGATACGGTACCATCCCCATAGCTCGAAACATTCATAAAATCAACTTCTGCATAATCTGCAACATTTTTAGCAATGTCAGCCATAAAAAGATAGGCGCCCTTTAATATACAAACAAGCAATGGATTTTTGCCTTGATAATCAGCGGTAATCTGTTTTCCTAATCGCCGAGTAACATCTTGAATTTCTTGCTCACTGTAAAGAACTTTTTTGATATCTTCATCCATACACTTTAGCCTCTTCCCTGACCTTGTTTTTTTAAAACGATTATGTCTTGTATTTTATCAGTTTCAACGGTGTCTGACAATTGAGATTTTTTATAATTTATTAACCAAATGATTCGCTTAGTATTAGTTTCTAATACCCAAGCCTGATTACGGTCATTACTACTTATTTTTTGATCAATAAATATTTTTTTTATTTTTTGTTTTGCACTATTTCCTATGTCGATATAATCGCCTGGCAACCGATGTCTCAAGCTAAGCCCCTCTTCAACAATAGAGTGATCAACCATCATATAATCTTTTATAGTTACTTCATCTAGATTAATCTCTTCAGCTTTAAATACGCCAATTTTTTCATTATTATTTAAATTAACCCATGAATTCATACCGAGTATTATTTTTTCAGAAGTACTTTCAATTATTTTCTCTTTTTGAATGAAATCCATGTACTCATATTTTTTAACAAATAATTGATCATCACCTAAATTAAGTTCACCCTGTGGTTTTTTTTCATTCAGCAGTAACTGGCTAATTTGCTGTATTTGGTCTTCTTTTAAGAAAACACCATGTTCTTCAGCGATTTTTTTCAATATCGGCTTTTGCCACCTTGTTTCCAACGTGGTCCACATTTTTATTTTAAATCCTGAAGCATATTTGATTTCTTTTATTTTTTCACTAATTGCTTCATCTGCTAAATCTAATAGGTTCGTTAACTGATCTGCATAACTTTGTGCATGCTTAATTACTTGTTTATTATTTTCAAGCATTTTCGGTATAATTTCTTTTCTAACTCGATTTCTAAAAAAATCACTTAATTGATTCGTTTCATCTTCAAAAAAAACAATGTTTTCATGCTTTGCGTACTGCCGAATAGCCTGTTTTGTGAACAAAAGTAACGGTCTAACTAACATCCCTGGTCCAAATGATCTAGTTTGACTGATACCCGTTAACTGTCTGATATCTCCGCCACGAATTCCTTTCATAACAAGTGTTTCGAGCTGGTCATCTGCTTGATGCGCTGTCATTAACGTTGCATAAGTTTCTGATACCATTATTTGCTCAAAAAAATCATATCTCATTTTGCGCGCTGCATTTTCAATACCATTTAATCCATGTTCATGTACTGGCCAAACTTTTTTATATAATTTAAATTGATGATCTAGACAATACTTTTCGATGAACTCAGTTTCAATACGGCTCTGCTCTCTTAATTGATGGTCAATGTAGGCAACGCCTATCTCAGGCCGGATTTCATCTGGTAATCGTTGCAACAAATCCATGAGGACCATTGAATCAACACCTGTTGAAACAGCAACCAGAATTTTTTCAGGACTACCAAGTAGCCGATATTGAGCCTCAAATCTTGTATTCAGCAAAACTTTTCTCCTTTTTTCATTAAAAAAAGAGTGGTTTAAAATTTTCATTTCAACCACTCATCTTTAAAATTCGTTATTAATTACGTCGGCCACCACGGCCACCGCGCTTACCTTCAGTACTTCTCTTTAATGAAACTAACCGATCTTCACTATCTTTCAAAAAGCCTGACAACAATGAATCGAAGTCATCTTTTTGAGGTTCAACTTTTTTAGTCTGATAGCGATTCTTACCACCATTTGATGGACGAGAACCAGTCGATGCGCGAGTATCTTTATTAAATGTTTTCTGTGGACGAGATTTTGTTTCTGTTACTTGAGGCTTATCAACAGCTTTTCGTATTGATAAACTTATCTTACCATCGTCGCCAATGGATAAAACTTTAACTGTGACTTCATCCCCAACAGTTAGTGCATCATGAATATCTTTGATGAATCCATCAGAAACTTCACTAATATGTACTAATCCTGTTTTTCTGTCACCCAAATCAATAAATGCACCGAAATTTGTAATTCCTGAAACTTTACCTGAAACTTTCTCTCCGACTTCAATAGACATAAAAAAGTTGTTCCTCCTTAGATATATATACCATACTAGTATACCACGCTATAAACCTTGATACAAAGTTAAATCACGGGTAATTCTATCCCTGATTGATTAGTTTTTTAAATTTGCTTTATCACTAGGAAAACTATAGACAGTTTCACCTTTTTTAGAGAAATAATATTTTTCACGAATTAATTTTAATAAATAATCGTTATCATTTAATTGTTTAATTTGAAATTTAAGATCTTTTTGATTTGCTTTAGCTTTTTTTAATTTCGTTTGTTCAACTGCTGTTTCTTGCTTATAATGTGCAACCTTAAGCTTGGTTGAAATTAACTGTACGCTAAAGAAAATGATTATAATTATTAAAACAGCTCCTAATCCAATCATACGGCGGCGGTGAATAGTTACCAATCGTTGATCTTTTTTTCTTTCTGTTTTATTAGCTTTCATAAAATCATTATCTAAAAATTTAATTTTCGATTTATTATCGGCCATCTTGTCTCCTAACCCAATAAAGGACTCCAATTAAAAATCGATAATTATCGACTTTCTTCTGTATAAACTTCAGAAACAACTTCATATAAATCAATTGATTCTGCTTTTTTCGTTGTTTCTTTAAGCGCCATAACTCGAACAGTCAGCGTTTTATTACCAAATTGGATTGTTAACTCATCCCCAACAACAACATCTGTTGAAGATTTTGCCATTTTATCATTAATCATAATTCGACCCTTATCTGCAATTTCTTTTGCAACTGTACGACGTTTAATAATACGTGACACTTTTAAAAATTTATCTAATCTCATTAGTTAATCCCCTTTATTTATCTTATAAATTTTTTTAAAATACGTTTTCCAAATGGAAAGCTTAGCCATTCTCGAATCGAAAATAATTCCCATTTAACTGCTAAACCACCAAATATTCCAGCACCAATAGATCCAGAAACGAGCGCTATAATGCCACTCAACAATCGCTTGTCATTCGTCCAATTAATTAACTGATTATCTAATAAATAAACCACAATTCCCATAATTACACAAATTAAAGTTAATTTCATCATAAATTTGGGATCAATTAGTAACTGTCTAATCTCACTGGGTGACATAACCCACATGGCAATTAATACAAGTAATAAACTTAAGATTGTCGCAATACTTGCTCCAACTGTTCCTAATATAGAAACTAGGTAAAAATTAATACTCATTTTAAGTAACAATCCGATAATCAAAGCAATGACTGACGTACGATACAATCCCAGACTCTGTAGGACGCTGTTGTATGTTCCAATAACTGCTGCTAAGAAAATACTAAACATATAAACCGATAATGTACCATTTTGAAGTTGATCCCCAAATAAAGATTGGTTAACAAGTGGCATAACAGCAATCAGTCCGATGGTTGCCGCCATCGATAACGCCACCGTTATGTGCACTAACATCCCAGCATATCGTTGAAAATCCTTTTTTCGGTTTTCACGACGGGCCGAAGCCAGAGATGGCAATAACATCGAAGAGAACCCAACAGAAATAACTAGTCCAAGTTGTACTAAAGGCTGTGCACGGTCATAGACTCCTTTTAACGATTTTGCAATATTATTTGAATAACCAAAGTGCACTAATCCGTTTTTCACTGTGAATGAATCAACTAATTGTAATAGCACCATCATTGCTGCAAATAGACAGATGATAAGACCCTCCGAAAATAATTTTTTAGAGGTTATCAGTAATCTTTGCCAGTTTGTTTGAAGCCTAGTCTTCCTAAATTCAACCCTGTAAAAGTGAATAAAAGAAACACTTGCGCCAATAGCACCAATAGTTGCCCCAAACATTGCCCATGCTCCCATCGAATATAATGACATATTATTTTCAACCGCAATGTATGCCGCTAAAATAATGAGTCCAACACGTAATAGTTGTTCAACAACTTGGGAGACAGCAGTTTTGTTCATTTCAAAAATACCTTGATAATAACCACGTCCCACTGCTAAAACAGGTAAAAATAAGAACATAAATGAAACACTTTTAATTAAGCCTGCTAACTGTCCATCACCCATAGCTGTCGCAATCCATGAAGCTCCTAATTGTAAGCCAGAAAAGATAACTAAACTAAATATACTTAAAACAATAAATATATCATGAGACAATTTTATTTTATCTTCTTTCGAAGGCTCTTCAGCAATTAACTTACTAATGTAGACGGGAAATCCAGTCAAAGCAAAAGTCATCCCTATCCCATAAATAGGATAAACTTGCTGATAAATATAGAAGCCCGTATCTCCGACTAAATTTTGGAATGGCACTCGGTAAATGGCACTCAAAATCTTGGCAATTAGTGAGGCAATCGATAGAATCATTGCACCACGCATTAAATGTCTAAGTTGCTTATTTCCCATATCATTTCGATTCCTTTTTTATTAGTTAGCTGCAGTCACTGACCCAACGGATTCGCTTAACGCTTGAATAAAGTTTTGTAATTCAATCAACCAGTCAGTCTCAGTCATCTTAGGTTGAATCACTAAAATCACACGCATTTGTTTGCCCTGAGTTTTTAATGACGCTTTTAATTTTGTTGCTGATAATGCCATGAAAATTGCTTCCGTACCCAGCAATGTCGTTCCTTTTTCTGAAACAGAAACAATTAACTGGTCTTTATCTTTTTTAATTTTATCAACTAATGCCTTATCGGCAAATAATTTAAGTAAGCCAATTTCCATTAAGTTATTCACTTCAGTTGGAAATTCGCCGAAACGATCAATTAAATCACCTTGTACTTCCAAATATTGATCATAATTATCAAGCTGTCGAATACGTTTATAAATTTCAATTTTTTGACGCTGATCATCAATGTAAGATGATGGTAAATAAGCTTCAATATTAATGTCAATTTCAGAATCTGATTTAGGCTCAGCTTTTTTACCTTGTTTTTTATTCACAGCTTCTGTCAACATCTGTGTATATAAATCATATCCAACAGAATCAATGAAACCATGTTGTTGTCGGCCCAATAGATTTCCTGCTCCACGAATAGATAAATCTCGCATAGCAATTTTAAATCCAGAACCCAATTCGGTGAAGTCTTTGATTGCTTCTAAGCGTTTTTCGCTCACTTCAGTCAAAACCTTATTAGGTTTATACATAAAGTAGGCATACGCAATTCGACTACTACGACCAACACGACCACGTAACTGGTAAAGTTGCGCCAATCCCATGTGGTCAGCATTTTCGACAAATAATGTATTAGCATTAGAAATATCTACGCCCGTTTCAATAATTGTCGTTGTTACCAACACATCATAGACACCTTGAATGAAATCATACAAGACATTTTCTAATTGATTTTCAGTCATTTGACCATGGATATACGCGACACTAGCTTCAGGAACCATAATCTCAATTTCTGAAACTACTTTTTCAATATCTTCAACTCGATTATGCAAATAAAAAACTTGTCCACCACGTTGAAGTTCACGTTGTATTCCATCTCGAATAGTTCCACCATTTTGTTCCATTACATAAGTTTGAATTGGGTAACGGTTCAATGGTGCCGTTTCAATTACTGATAAATCGCGAACCCCAAGCATCGACATATTAAGTGTCCTTGGGATTGGCGTTGCCGTTAACGTTAAGACGTCCACTTGTGACTTAAACTCTTTGAGTCGTTCTTTATGTTTCACACCAAACCGTTGCTCTTCATCAACAATTAACAATCCTAAATCAGCAAATTGAATATCTTTCGATAAAATTCGATGTGTCCCAACGACAATATCTAATGCACCACTAGCCATTTTATCAGTTGTTTCTTTAAGTTGTTTCTTTGTTCTAAAACGAGATAAAATCCCAATTTCAACTGGAAATCCTTCGAATCGATTAATCATTGTTTCGTAATGTTGTTGCGCTAACACCGTTGTAGGCACTAATAAAGCAACCTGTTTATTATCTTGAATGGCTTTAAAAGCGGCACGTAACGCGACTTCTGTTTTCCCAAAACCTACATCACCAATCAATAAACGATCCATTGGTTTCTTTTGTTCCATATCGTGCTTAATTTCATTTGAACTTCTAATTTGATCTTCAGTTTCAGAGTATGGAAATGCATTTTCAAATTCCATCTGATAATCGTTGTCCTTTGAAAATTGAAATCCAACTTCTGCTTCACGTTCAGCATACAATGCAACTAAATCATCAGCAATATCTTCAATTTTAGCAGCAACTTTATTTTTCGTTTTGGTCCATTCAGTACCACCCAATTTGTTAATTCTAGGTGACTTAGATTCAGAAGAAACATACTTTTGAACCATGTTTAATTGGGTTACTGGAATAAATAATTTAGCTTCATCCCGATAAGAAATTGTCATATAATCTTGATGTTTACCATCGACTTCTAATGTTTCCATTCCAATAAACTGTCCAATACCATGATTAACATGGACCACATAGTCTCCTGGTTTCAAATCTTGATAACTTTTAAGGCGTTCTGCATTCGCTAATGTTTGGCGTTTTGGACGTTTTTTAGTGACTTTGTTAAACATTTCATGTTCTGTCACAACAACTAAGTTTGCCATTGGCAATTCAAATCCAGCTTGTAAGTTACCTTCTACTACCTGAACTTTTCCTAACTGTAGGCTATCCAAAGTCGTCATGATAGAAGGAATCTCAAAATCATCCAAGGTTTGTGAGACTTTATCAAGTCGCTCTTTATCTTGAACCATAACAATAATAGTCTGTTTCTTTTTTAACCAACGATCCATTTCTGTTTTAAGTAATGGCATTTGGCTAAAAAATTGTTGCATGGCATGTCCTGGTACATCAATCAATTGATTAAATTTGAGGTGACCCATTCCTTTTTGAAAATGAGCCAGAAATAATTCAGCATGCGATTCATTTTTCAATAAATCTCGTAATTCAAATCCAAAAACACTTGTAGACAAAACTTGATGTGTTTTTAACTTATCTGCCATCCAGTTATCTTCATCTAGTTTAAGCGTCTTTTCAGCTTCTAATAATCTCGGATAATCGTCCATTACAATTAAACCATTGCTACCCAAGTAATCTAACAGACTTGTTTTACCTTGATAAATAATATCGCTAAATAATAAATGTTCCGGAGCTAAGCGTCCTTTTTCAAAATCACTCATAAGCGGCATAATATTTGATTCTAATCGCTCTTGATCATCATTATCTAATCGCTTATATTCAACACCATACGCTTTTTTTAATGTTTGACTAGCTTCCAATAGCATAGCGTCAGTCGCAATAAAATCTGTCGCGGGTATAATTTGAATCTGGTCCACATTCTCTAAGCTTCGTTGATTAGTCACATCAAAATAACGTAATGAATCTATTTCCGTATCAAATAAATCTAGTCTAATTGGGTTTTCTACGGTCAATGGGTAAATATCCAAGATAGAACCACGTACAGCAAAATCCCCAGGACGTTCAACCAACTTTTGACGTTGATAGCCCATCGTAAAGAGTTGAGTTTCCGTGGCTTTCAAATCAATATCTTTTCCAACAGCTAAGTTTAATGTTGCTTGTTTCCACGTTGAAACAGGTGCTAGAAAACGTCGTAACCCCGAGATTGATGTTACAACAATCTTTGGTGTTCCTTCTAATAGAGCCTGAAGCGTTTGGACACGTTCACTTTTAGATTCTGGTGAACTTGTTGCCAGTTCTGCAGCTAATAATTCTTCAACTGGGAATGTAAGCACATCTTCTTCATTAATAAAGTTAGTTAAATCTTCATTTAATTGTGTTGCATGAAATAAATTATCTGTCACAACCAACATAGATTTTTTTTTATCTTTAAAAATAGTAGCTAACATCAATGTTTTAGCTGAACCCGTTAGTCCAGTTAACAATTGTCTTGTATTAGGTTCAATATTTGTTAGCCAGTTATCTACACCAGGAACAGTCTGCATCATTGCTTCTAAATTCATTATTCTACCCTTTACCCTTTTCTAAACAGCTTTTTCTTATTTATGGTTATACTTGTTCATCGTATTCATAAAATCATCTGTTTCCAACCAATCCTCAATTGCTAAAGTTGCTGTATTGATTGCATCACCTAAGTCTTTTTCTTGGTTTTTAGAAAATTTCGTTAATACCCAATCTACGACAGAAACTTTGTCTGGATGGTCAATACCAATTTTAATACGTTTAAATTCCTGTGTTCCTGTATGTGCGATAATGCTTTTCAAACCATTATGTCCGCCTGCTGATCCTTTTTGACGTAATCGAATCCGACCAACTTCTAAATCAAGATCATCGTTCACAATAAGGATGTCTGAAACATCAATTTTATAGAAATCCATCAACGGTCTAACAGCTCGACCTGAATCATTCATATAAGTAGATGGTTTAACTAAGACAATTTTTTCACCATTTAAATTAAACGATGCCACTTGCGCTTCATACTTGCTAGATCCAAAATCGGCATTATGTTGTTTTGCAAATACATCTACTGTAGCGAATCCGACATTGTGTCTTGTTCCATCATACTTTTGCCCAATATTTCCTAAACCGACTATCATTTTCATTTTAATTTCTCCTTTAAATAAACGCAAACATCTGGGCAAGTTTATTCAACTTACCCAGCATTTCGACCCTATTCTTTTCTTTCAACTATTATACCATACTCGATTTATGAAAATTTTGTGAAAGAACTCTCTCATCTAGTATGTTTTTTCACAAACAAACATGTTATAATTATTCAGTAATAATTATAGCTCTGAAAGGATGAATTATTTTGACAAAAACAGAAAATCATCAAAAAGTTATCTTAGTCGGCGATGGCGCCGTAGGTTCTAGTTACGCATTCGCAATGACACTCCAAGGTGTCGGCGAAGAATTCGGTATCATCGATGTTGCGAAAGATCGCACTGTCGGAGATGCTTTAGATTTAGAAGATGCAACACCATTCGCATTTCCTAAACGTATCTACTCAGCAGAATACTCTGACTGTGAAGATGCAGATCTTGTCGTTATCACTGCTGGTGCTCCACAAAAACCAGGTGAAACACGCCTTGACCTTGTAAACAAAAACTTAAACATCTTGAAAAGTATCGTATCTCCAATCGTTGAATCTGGATTTAAAGGTATTTTCTTAGTTGCTGCTAACCCAGTTGATATTTTAACTTACGCAACAATGAAATTCTCTGGTTTCCCTAAAGATCGTGTTATTGGTTCAGGTACTTCACTTGATACTTCACGTTTACGTGTTGCTTTAAGCAAATTAACTGACATTACAGATCCTCGTTCAATCCATGCTTACATGATGGGCGAACATGGCGATACAGAATTTGCTGCTTACTCAGCTGCAACTGTTGGTGGTCTTCCATTCTTAGATTGGGCAAAAGCTAACAACATTTCTGATGACCAACTTGCTAAAATTGAAGATGACGTTCGTAACAAAGCTTACGAAATTATCAACAAAAAAGGCGCAACATTCTACGGTATTGGTACAGCATTAGCTCGTCTTTCAAAAGCAATTTTGCGTGACGAAAATGCCGTATTACCTGTTAGTGCATACATGGACGGACAATATGGTTTGAACGATATTTATATCGGTACACCAGGTGTTGTTAATGGCCAAGGTCTTGCACAAATCATCGAAGTACCTTTAAGTGATGTTGAATCTAAACGTATGACTGATTCAGCTGCTACTTTGAAACAAGTATTAAATGATGGTCTTAAAGCATTAGGTGAATAATTTTTAATTATTTTCCAAAAAAGGAACGGAAGACATTCTTCCGTTCCTTTTTTAATACAATTTTAATAGTCAAATTACTGTTAAAAAGCTTTTTTTATGGTATTATAAAAATGTAAATGAGAAAAATTTAATATTTGGAGGCGCCTATATGTTATTAAATACTTTAGTTAAACCATTAAAAGAACTAACAACCGTCCGTGAAAGTGTCACACTTGAAGAAGCACTTACGGTCCTAGAAAATTCTGGATTCCGTTGTGTGCCAATCTTAGATGAAACGGGTCAAATTTTCCGTGGTAATATTTATAAAATGCATATTTATCGTCATAAATCACAGGGTGGCGATATGTCACTTCCTGTTACTTATCTTCTTAAAAATGCGACTAAGTTTATTTCATCTGATTCAGCTTTCTTCAACGTTTTCTTTTCAATTAAAGACTTACCTTATATTGCTGTTTTAAATGAAAACAACTATTTTGAGGGTATTTTAACACATACACGTCTTCTAGATATGTTGTCTCAATCATGGAATTTTGATGTTGGTAGTTATGTCTTAACTGTTATTTCAGCTGGCGAACGTGGTGATTTAGTTGATATGGCTAAAATCATTACAAAATATTCATCAATTGCTAGTTGTATGACTTTAGATGTTAAAGAAGGCGAATTATTACGCCGAACATTATTCACATTACCAGCTGGTGTAAACCAAGAAAAAGTTGATAAAATTGTTGATAACTTAGGACGTAAAGAATTTATTGTTTCTGAAATTGAAGATTTACGTAGTTAGACAAAAAAACAGACCCTTTCGGGTCTGTTTTTTTAATGCATTCTTTTATCAAAGTGAATAGCACGATCTAAAACGAGCATTATTGGTGCTGTAATTGTCATTATTACAAATTCAGATAATGCTGTTGTACCGTAAGTAGGCCAGAACGGTAAGCTCGCTGTAATGTTCAACATAATAGCGATTAAAAACATGGTAAATGAGAAAACCATAATATTTAAAAGCATTTTTTGCCACATTTTCTTAAACTTAGGACTAACAAAAATCACAATTAAAAGACCCATGATTGTTTGTACGCCCCCAAAAAGAACATCTAACGGACTGCTGTAAAAGAGATTAAATAAGATAACCCCTAATGAAACACCCCAGATATATTTCTTATTGAAAAGTACTAAGTGATTCAATCCTTCTGATAGTCGAAATTGAATAGCACCACTAGCCATGTTCACCATTCCTGGAACAACTGCCAATACGATATAAAGTGCAGCGATTAAACCATTAATGATTACCTGGTTTACACGATTATTTTTTGTCATTATTAATAGACTCCCTTAGTTTTTTAGCGTGGGATGGTTACGAACCACGTTTTTTTATGTCTTTTTACTGTTTATTTTTCTTTATGTATTGCTGAAACAAGTCCAACACTCATTCTAAGCGCATCATCAACCTCAAGCATACTTTTTTTCGATACATGCGTGATACGATCTTTTAGACGTTGCTTATCAATTGTGCGAATTTGCTCCATTAGTATAACTGAATCTTTTTCAATACCATCTCTACTTGCTAAAAGTCCAACATGTGTTGGCATTTTAGGCTTCTGGATGCGCGCCGTAATGGCGGCAACGATGACTGTCGGACTATAACGATTCCCAATATTGTTTTGGATAATGAGAACAGGTCTCATACCGCCTTGTTCAGAACCAATAACGGGCGATAAATCTGCATAGAATATATCACCACGTATGATACTTTCAACCATCTTATCCCAACTCTCTACATAATTTGAAGGTGCAATAACACTTCATCTTCAGATCCTTTAAAATCATTACAGATTTCACTATTCAATTGTCCCATTTCTGAGTAGCCATCAATTAACTCATCCATCATTTTTTTATGACTTAAAATAGAGTTAAATATTTCGCTATCCTTCAACGCTTCATTGGTAATCGAATAATATGCACAGTAATCGGCTATATGACTCATTGCTACTTTCTCATTTTTATCCATCTGCACTTCCCCCATAGAATTACACTCTACAGATAGTTTACCATAGCAAACTAAGCAAATAAATACTAATTTAGGTAGACATGTGGTACTCGTCCTGAAAGTGCACAGATTATTTCATAATGAATTGTTTCAGCGTACGTTGCAACATCCTGTGCTGTAATCATTTCATCGCCATCTTGGCCTATTAGAGTTACTTTTGTATCATTTGGCATTTCATGTGGCAATCTAATCATTAATTGATCCATGCAAACTCGACCAATTATTTCGCAAAATTGACCGTCGACTAATAGTTTAAAGCCTTGCATCTTTCGGGGCATACCATCTGCATACCCAATTGGTACTGTACCAACCCATTCATTTTCTTGAGCTTGATATGTAATACCGTAACCAACTGAATCACCTGCATGGATTTCTTTCACATAACTTAATTCAGATGTTAATCCAAATGCTGGTTTTAACGCATAAGGTAGTTCTAATTCACCACCAGATGGATTTAAACCATACATTGAAATGCCCATCCGAATCATATTACCGTTGCAAGCAGAGTGCCATAAGCTCGTTGCAGAATTAGAAACGTGTACATAACGAGGTCTATCAGAAACTACTGACATCAATTCATTAAATTTTGACATTTGTTTTTTAAAATACGAATCATTAGGAGAGTCTGCTGTCGCAAAGTGAGTAAAAACCCCTTCAAAGTTTAATGTATTTTGATGACTTCCAAGGAAATTAATTGCCTCTAAAAACGGTTCTGCTTCTCTAAAACCAATACGACCCATTCCTGTATCCAATGCTAAATGAACGGCCAAAGGCGCTAATTTTTCTTCACTCAGTAACTTATTAGCTTCTTGTAACCAGCCAAGTTCTGAAACAGTTACAGATATTTTGCTTTTTGCCAGTAACGGTGCATATTCAACTTTCGTTAATCCCAGAATCAAGATAGTTTCAACAAACCCGGCTTCTCGTAACGCTAATGCCTCATCAATTATTGCCACACAAAAACCTTTTACACCAGCATCTTTTGCAACTTTAGCTACTTCAATCAATCCATGACCATACGCATCAGCTTTAACAACAGCAAAAATAACCGTCTCATCTGTTAATGTCTTTTTTTCAGCTGTGATATTTGCCTTAATAGCTGCCCTATCTACCACGATTTGGGTTGGACGATGATAACCTACAACCATTTTTACATCCCCTTTTCTTGATTTTCTAAAATAACTTCAGTCATAACTAAATTGTTCGTATGAGAAATTGAAATAAAGCCATTACCCTCAAAAGGGTGCTGCGTAATTATCGGTTTACCAATTTCATTATTTAATATTTCAACATCTAAAAAGCCAACTTTATCCCCTATTCCCGTTCCAAAAGCCTTACTGTATGCCTCTTTGGCGGAAAATCTTCCAGCAATAAATTCGTCTTTATGACTACCTTTTAATTCATCAAATTGTTTAATTTCATTTGTTGTGAGAATCTTTGTTATAAATTCTTCATGTTGTTTTGCCAACTTTACTACTCGATCAATATCGGCAATATCAACACCAATTCCATAAATCATATTATCACCTATTTCTTTTCATTGATATCCTTGTTAAGTTTATCAAATTTATTCATTTTCTGCACTAAAATCGTTTATATTTTACCTATCAATATTGTAAGAATAGCAATTTTAAACAAAAAAAGAGACCTAAATTAATAGGTCTCTTTTCAATATTCAAATTAATCTTTTGTTCTGATTGTGAAGTTACGTTTTGGTGCGCTACTTCCGTTTGAACGGTTGTCATTTGAACGATTATCGCTTGAGCGGTTACCTTTGTAACCTCCGCCACCATTACCATTGCTACGGCGATCGCTACTTCCGTTACGACGATCTGAACTTCCACCGTTACTACGGTTTCCGCCACCATTACGGTTGCCTTGGTAACCACCACCGTTGCCACCACGACGATTTCCACCGCCATTGCCGCTACGACGGTTGTTTCCGCCACCACCGCCACCCCCCTTACGTCTAGGTAATGGGCGTTCTGGTGTAATCTTAACAGGTACTTGTGATGAATCATTTTTAATAACATCACTAAGTAATGCTGCAACTAAATCAGCAACTTCAAACTTAGCCATTAATTCAGTAGCTTGTTTTGCATATTTTTTAGTATCAGTTTTGTTAACTAAGGCAGTAACGTCAGCGATTGCTGTTTCAATTTGACCAGCAAATGCTTCATCATCTGTAGGTGGTGTTAAAGCCACCATACGTTTCTTAGTTAATTTTTCGATTTGACGTAAGTAATCCATTTCATTTGGTGAAACAAATGTCAATGAAGTTCCTTTATGTCCGGCACGGCCTGTACGGCCAATACGATGGACATAACTTTCAGGATCTTGAGGAATATCATAGTTAAAGACATGGGTAACCCCAGAAATATCTAAACCACGAGCAGCAACATCAGTTGCAACTAAAATATCAAGTTTACCTGATTTAAATTCACGTAAAATACTCATACGACGTTGTTGTGATAAATCACCATGGATTCCTTTAGCGTTGTATCCGCGCATTTCAAATCCTTTAGCTAATTCGTCAACACGACGTTTTGTACGACCAAACACGATTGTTTGTGTTGGGTTTTGAGCATCATACATACGTGTCATGATATCAAATTTTTCGAAATCTTTTGAGATTACGTAGAATTGATCAACTAAGTCAGTTGTTAATTCTTTTGCCTTAACAGTTACCAAAGTTGGATCTGTCATAAATCTTTCACCAATACGGCGAATAGCAGTTGGCATTGTTGCAGAGAATAACAATGTTTGACGTTCGTCAGGAACAGTTGTTAAGATGCTTTCGATATCTTCAACGAATCCCATATCTAACATTTCATCAGCTTCATCTAAAACCAAAGTTTTAACATTACCTAATTTAACGGTGCGACGACGAATATGATCTAATAAACGTCCTGGTGTTCCAACTAAAATTTGAGGTGCGCGATTAAGACTCTTGATTTGACGACGAATATCAGACCCACCATAAACAACTTGAACTTTAGCATGTTTTTCTTTACCTAAACGGTAAAGTTCTTCTTGCGTTTGAATAGCAAGTTCACGTGTTGGTGAGATGATAAGTGCTTGAACTTCATCTTTTGTTGTATCAATTGTATCTAAGATTGGTAAACCAAATGCAGCAGTTTTACCAGTACCTGTTTGTGCTTGTCCAATAACATCTTTTCCTTCTAAAGCCATTGGAATTGTTTCAGATTGGATAGGTGTTGCTTCTTCAAAACCGCTGCGTTGAACGGCCTTTAGTAGTTCATCGGATAGTCCTAATTCTGTAAATTTCAAGTATAAATTCCTCCTAATGTGTTTGCAAACTAACATGCTTCACAACACAGTTAAGAGTTCGTCGTCAATTACTGTCTTGTAAAGTTAAATTAATTTAAGTCTGACCCTTCATGAGTCACTATTTAAACTATAATAGCACCTTAAATAATATTAAGCAACTCTCTAATTACTTTGTAAAGCCGATAAAACGGTTTCTAAATGAACGCCATGGCTTCCTTTAATCAAAATAGAATCTTTTTCAGTACGTATTTTTAATAAATCTTCAACCATAGCTTCTTTTTCATCTAAATCATAATAATGAAGATGTTGATCATCATACTTTGATTTTAATGCTGTTGCTAAAGATTTTATTTGTTCTCCGTAAAGATAAACGCTTTGAATTTTTTCATTATCAAAACTATCAGCCAAGCTGAGATGCATATCGCTAGATTGCTCACCTAATTCAAGCATATCACCCAAAACAACCATTCGATTACCTTCAACATCGCTGTTTGAGAATGCTTTGATAACAGCTTTTGCAGCTGTCGGATTTGAATTATAGACATCACTTAAAATTGACTCGCCCAAATGACCTCTAAGCCACTCTGTCCGATTCTTCGTTAAATCAAAATCACTAAGCGCCTTTACAATATTTTTAGGTGACACACGATAATGACGACCAACTGAGATAGCAGCCATCGCATTATCTACGTTATATGTGCCAATCATTGGAATTGTAAAATTAAAATCAGCCATTTCTCTCACTTTAAAGCTAGTCATTGTTTGATTGCCGACAACATTTGAAACACTCAAGTCAGCACTTTCACCATGACCGAAGCCAAATGATTGCTGTTCAATATTGGAAACACGTTCTCTTAATAACGGTTCATCTGCATTATAAACCAACAAGCCGTCTTCTTTCAGCCCATTCACAATTTCCATTTTTGCATCCGCAATTTTATCTCGCGTACCAAAAAATTCGATATGTGCTTCGCCAATCATCGTAATAACAGCGACATCAGGTTGTGCAATTCGACTTAAAAAGTCTAACTCACCAGGATGATCCATCCCCATTTCGACAACAACAACTTCCGTATTAGGTTCTATACTTAATAAAGTCATCGGTACGCCTAAATGATTATTGAAATTCGCTTCCGTTTTACAAACATTATATTGCTGACTTAAAATTTCTGTAATCATATCTTTAGTTGTCGTTTTACCGTTACTACCAGTAACTGCGACAACTTTAGGATTAATTTTATCCAAGTAATGTTTTGCTAAATCTTGGTAAGCCATTAATGTGTCATCTACTAAGATAGCTGGGATTTTCGTTGGCATTGTATCTTGATGGTCAACTGCCCATAAAGTCGCTGTTGCACCATTATCAATCGCACTTTGGATATAATCATGACCGTCATTTTCTGCCACAATAGGTACAAATAAACTGCCTTCCGTTAGTTGTCGACTATCAAATGAAACACTCGATATATTAATTGGTTCATCAGTAATTTCGTTCTTGGCGCTAACTGCGCTCGCAATTTCAGTTAATTGCATTTTCATTATATAAACCCTCGCATTCATATGACCATTAAATCTATTGTTTACTATTATTTGCCTGATTTTTTTTCAATGCTAATTGTAATAATTCTTCAATTAAATCACTGTAACTCAGCCCAACGGCTTCCCACAATCTTGGATACATTGCATTTTTATAAAATCCTGGCATTGTTGTAATCTCATTTAAATAAATATCTTGGTTAGCGCTAATTAAAAAATCACACCTAGCAAGCCCTGATCCATCAATAACCGCAAAAGCTGTTTTAGAAAAACCAACTATCTTATCCAATAATTCCTCATCGAGTTCAACTGGAATTCTGGCTTCGTGATCTTCCTTCATTGCAAGTTTACGATCATAGACGTCATCAAACGACAAAATTTCTCCTGGTACACTTGTTGCGATTTCTTCGTTACCTAATAATCCAATTTCAATTTCACGTGCTACAATGCCTCGTTCTACAATCACTCGAGGACCAAGTTCAAAAGCATTATCAATTGCATATTGTAATTCAACACTATTATTCACCTGTGTAACACCGATTCCTGAACCCAAATTAGATGGTTTCACATACATTGGATAAAGTAATTCGCCCTCACATCTGGCAATCACACTTGCAGTGTTATTTTCCCAAGACTGTGAGTCAATCGCTTGGAATGGTACAACCGGAATTCCGGCTTGTTTAAAGAGTAATTTACTCATTATTTTATCATTACCGACAGCCGATGCTAGTACACTGTTACCAACATAGGGGATATTCAACGTTTCAAGTAGTCCTTGGACAGTTCCATCTTCACCATTTGGGCCATGTAAGACAGGAAAAACCACACTATCTTCAGGGTCAAATCCATTTGGCAAAAATTTTATTCCAGTTGAATTTTCATGATTATTCGTTGCTTGTCCTTTTTCATCTGTTTCTCTAAGTCTTAAATTATCAACAAATTTAACTGGTTCGTTAAGCGTCTGACCTTGCAGCCAATTCCCCGTTTTCGTAATATAAACTGGAATTACCGAATAGTATTGGTAATATATCGCTTGTGTTATTTGAAAAGCAGTTGAAAGTGAGATCTCATGTTCTGCACTTTTACCACCATAGAGTAAATAAACTCGCATTCGTATTGCCCTCCATTTTTTGCACGTCCTATTGTACCATTCTTTTTAAATTCAACAAAAATAAAAAAAGATAACATAATAATACGTTATCTTTTTAGAATATAATACTGTCTTCAAAAGCAGATTTGTTAGAAACTTCGATAAACCATTCTTGATCTACAAATCGATACTCCAAATTAGCAACTAACTTGGCACTTTCTGTCTCCAATGTTGGCTCATGCCACTTCATCTGAGAAACGTTATCTATCATAATATAGACAGGTAATATTAACTTCGTATTATTAATTGTGATCCTTGAAAAATCTAATATTACACCTTCAACAAATAATGGCATTAATTCTTCAACAATTTTTTTAGGTATCTTTTTCAACGTCATAGGACGTCGTCTAAACAGACCATTTTTTTCACGATACGATTGATTCGCATGTCTAATAATTGATTTAGAAAAAACATTATAAAATTGCGTTAAATAACGATAGTAGATTTTTAATGCATCATTTGGTAACGTTAAAAAAACGTAGTCATTCTGCAATTTATAGTAAAAAGGTGATTGAATATGAGAAAATGCATGTCCCAAATATAAGAATTCTGCTACTTCTCTTGGTGTTATTAATTCTAAATCATCTTGACTATCGAAATCAATCCAACTTTGCTTTAACCCAACAGTCTTTTTATTCAAATAACGTGCAGTATCTTCTTCCCCGGTTACCGTGTTAAATCCTGTTGCGATGTCAATTTCATTTTCATAATCCACTGGGTTTAACGATAAAATATTAGTTGGTAATCTGGGAATGCTTGTTATGAAATCTTCTTTGGAAATCCCATATGATAAAATCAAATGAGAAACCGTTTCAACATGAACGTAGACTAAATTGTCTCTCACCACTATCATCCCCATTTTATAAAATAGTTTACATTGCTTCTAATCTTTCAATTCTATCTTCCATCGGTGGATGTGTTTGAAATAATCCAGTTGTTTTTTTCTTCAATGGATTTGAAATATAAAGTGCCGCACTACTTGGATCGGCACGTTCCATTGGTTTACTATCAGAAATTTTTTCCAACGCATGGATTAGTCCTTGCGGATTACGCGTTAATTCAACAGCAGAAGCATCAGCCAAATATTCTCTGTTTCGAGAAAGTGCAAGCTGAGCAATTGTTGCTGCAATTGGTCCTAAAATAACCAATAATAATGATAAAATCATCAAAATAATTTCTAATGATCCGCCACCTTCTCGATCATCACTTCGACGGCGACCTCCGCCCCACCAAAATGAGTTCATTCCAATATTTACTAATAATGAAATTGCTGCCGATAATGCTAATGCAATTGTTGATAATCGAATATCGTAGTTGCGTACATGCGAAATTTCATGCGCCATAACGCCTTCTAATTCTTCACGATTTAATCGATTGATTAAGCCACTTGTTGCAGCAACTGCCGCGTGTTCTGGATTATTTCCCGTTGCAAACGCATTAGGACTATCATCTTCAATAATAAACACTTTTGGCATTGGAACTTGGCCCACAATCGCCATATCTTCAACAACATGCCATAATTCAGGTGCATCATCGACTGATTTTATTTCAGTTGCATGATTCATACTCATGACAACGCTAGTTGATTGTGAAATCATCAATCCCATATAAACAACTGCAATGACAACAGCCATAAGTAGTCCAGAAACAGCACTATTGAAAAAAACATAGCCAACGGCACTACCAATCGCAACCATCAATAAAACAAAACCAATTAAAACATAAACTGTTTTGCGCTTATTTCGCGCGATTTGATCATATAGCATTAGTTATCTCCTAACTGTTTAATCAAATGAAACGTTGGGTACAGCTTTTTCAGCTTCAGGGACTTCAAGATATTCTACTTTTGTAAAATGATGAATTCCGGCAACAATGTTACTTGGAAATGATTGAATTTTTGCATTTAAACTTGCAGCAGTTGAGTTAAATAGTTGACGTGAATAAGAAATTTTATTTTCTGTATTTGATAGTTCTTCCATTAACTTAGTGAATTCTGTGTTAGCTTTTAAATCTGGGTAACTTTCAGATAACGCAAAAATACTTTTCAATGATTGACTCAATTGATTAGAAACTTCCATTGTTGTTTCATGTGCATCCGTTGGTACTTGTGTTAATTGATTACGTAATTCAACTACTTTAGCAAATGTTTCTTTTTCGTGAGTTGCATATCCCTTAACAGTTGAAACTAAGTTAGGAATTAAATCATTACGACGTTTTAATTGGACGTCAATTTGACTCCATGATTCCTCAGTCCGGATTTTTGCTTTTACTAAACCATTGTAGCCGCTAATGTACATAATAACTAAAAGTACTACGATAACTCCGATAATAATCATTGCCATAATTTTCAGTCTCCTCTTTAAATATAAAGTGTCTTATTTTAGTTTCTATTCTTAATTATCATACCAAAGTTAGACCCTTTTAGAAAGCAATTAAGCTAACGGTTACACCAATTTATCTAACTAGTTTTAATAATGTGATTATTATGGCATAATAGCATTATTAAGAAATTTGTAAAGGGGATTATTAACATGAATGTATTATTTGTATGTATGGGAAATATTTGCCGATCACCAATGGCTGAAGCAATGTTACGAGACGATTTAGCTAAGTTAAACCTTTCTGACCAAGTAACTGTTGATTCTGCTGGCACAAGTTCTTCACAAGAAGGAAATGGCGCCCATGAAGGGACTATTACTAAACTTGTTGAACATCAGATTCCAACAGATGGCTTAATCTCACGTCCGGTTAGTTACTTAGATTTCATTAATAGTGATTTAATTATTGCAATGGATGATATCAATGTTGAGCGTCTTGAAAAAGCTGCACCTGCATCTAAAAAAGAAAAAATCGTTAACTTCCTTTCAATTGTTCCCGGTAAAGAAAAAGAATCTGTTCCTGATCCATGGATTACTGGTGACTTTGACGAAACTTATAACTTAATTAGTCTTGGAATGCCTTACTGGATTGATTATATTAAAGCACAAATTAAATAATAAAAATGACCACAAATTTTAAAATTTGTGGTCATTTTTATTATTTATTATTATGAATCATTTTAAAATACTTTTGAACTGTTTTTGGTGCAGCATTGTATGTCCAATCTTTAACATACTCACCTTGGACCATCAAACGTCCGGCACCCGTATCATCACAAGTAATTAATGTGACTAATTTTTCTCCGGGTACATCATCAATAACTTGAACGTCTGTTGCTTTGATATATTTCATTTTAGATGTTTCATACTCATAAATCTTTTTAGCATCTGTTAAATAGATTTTTTGGCCAATTTTCATGCTAACTAATGGACTAAACAATAAATCCTTTCGAATCATATGATGTCCAGCAAGTGCATAATTACCCTCGCCCATTTTTTGGTTTTCCTTTAAAGTTCCAGCAGCAAGTGCCAAGGTATCAGTGCTAACGCCTTTAGCAATCGGCAAGTTCATTGAGACATCCGGAATACTAATTTCTCCAAGTAAAACCAAATTTTTTTCATTTGCTTTTGCTTTCACGACATCTGCCGTATTCAAACTCTTAACTTCACTAAAATCAAAGGATGCTTTTTTATTTTTATTTTTATCGACTAATTCTGAATTAATGGTTGGGTCTGTTAGTCCAACAATAAAGTTTTTAATTTGTTCATTGAATACTAGCGAAAGCCCCACCAATAACAATAGTATTAATAATATAGTTGTTAGCCATTTTTTCCAACGACTTTTTTTAGCTGCTTTATTTTTTTCCATTAATAACCCCCACTTTCGCTTAACAACTATTTTACCATATAACTTTTATCCTTGTTTAGTGTTATGATTATAATTATCAAAAAATATCTTTAGGGGGACTGTTTAATTTGTTGACTTCACTAAAATCAACATTTTTTCGTTCTAGACAACCTTGGGAACAAAATTTATTTGTTTTATGGTTTGGTACGTTCATGGCTGGCGTGGCATTTAGTTTAATTATGCCATTTATGTCACTTTATATTGATACGTTAGGTGACTTCACCAAAACCGAATTAAATTTTTATAGCGGCATTACCTATTCATCTACATTTTTAATTACCGCCATTGTTTCCCCACTATGGGGTCGTTTAGCTGATCGAAAAGGTCGTAAATTAATGATTTTAAGAGCTTCATTCGGAATGGCCATTGTTTTAGGCCTGATGGGGCTTGTCAGTAACGTTTACCAATTAATTGCGTTACGTTTATTACAAGGTGTCTTTTCTGGTTATATTAGTAACTCACAGGCACTGATTGCAACAGAGACACCCAAGCGGCAAAGTGGTAAAGCACTCGGTATTTTAGTTACCGGTAGTGTTACTGGTACTTTATTTGGACCACTAATCGGTGGCGCAATAGCTGGGGTCTTCGGCTATCGTATTACCTTCTTCATTACTGCTGCGATTTTGCTAATTGTTTTCTTACTTAGTTATTTCTTTGTACATGAACATTTTACGCCTGTTGAAAAAGGTGAAATGCAAACGTCAAAAGAAATCTTCAAGAAATTACATCATCCTAAATTAATTATCGGGATGTTTGTCACTACCTTAATCATTCAAGCATCAAATTATTCCATTAGTCCTATTCTAAGCTTATACGTTCGAGAACTCTTACATAACGTTGGAAATGTTACCTTTATCAGTGGGTGTGTGGCTTCTATTCCAGGAATAGCAACGCTAATTGCTGCGCCTCGCTTAGGAGTACTAGGCGATAAAATTGGAACAGAACGTATTTTAAAAATTGCACTTACTGTCGCAATTTTCATTTTTATTCCAATGGCATTAGTGACTAATGTTTGGCAACTTGGCGGCTTACGTTTCTTAATTGGGATTACGGATGCCGCAATGTTACCTGCAGTTCAAACAATTCTAACAAAAAATACACCGGCAGAATTCACAGGTCGAGTGTTCAGTTACAATCAATCATTCCAAGCCATGGGATCAGTCGTTGGTCCTATGATTGGCTCTACCGTTTCTGGCGTATTCGATTACAAAGGTGTCTTTATTTCTACCGCTATTTTAGTTGGTATTAATCTCATCTGGGTTCTCTACGTCACAAAAGGGATGTATTCACGAAAAGCTGAATAGTAACGTTCAATCTAGTTGAACGTTACTATTTTTTTGTATAAAAAAAGGAAGAAGCTTATTGGCTTCTTCCTTTTCGAAATAGTTCTTATTTTGCAGCGTTTGCGTCTGTAAGACCATATTTCTTGTTGAAACGATCCACACGGCCATCGGCTTGAGTGAATTTTTGACGTCCAGTATAGAATGGATGTGAATCCGATGAAATTTCGACACGAATCAATGGGTATGATTTGCCATCTTCCATTTCAATTGTTTCTTCTGAATGTTTTGTTGAACCTGAGATAAATTTGTAACCTGAAGTAGTATCCATAAATACAACTTCATGGTAATCTGGATGGATTTCTTTTTTCATAAGTAAGTATTCTCCTTTGCCCTAATCCATCTGCTGAATTAGAGTTATTCTTTATATTACAACATGCACAATCTTATCACGAATTAACTCGTTTTACAATTAAATTTTATTTACTTGTTTTTGTTAACTCTTTTAAAAATTCAGCATTATTTTTTGTTTTCTTCATTTTTTGGATAACACGTTCCGTAGCACCTAGTGAATCGCCTGTCATCATCTTTCGAATCTGCCATAGTTCTTCAATTGTTTGCTTAGATAATAATAATTCTTCTTTACGTGTACTTGATTTTTTTAAATCGACAGCAGGGAAGATACGGCGTTCAGCAAGCTCTCTTGAGAGTTGTAATTCCATATTACCGGTTCCTTTGAACTCTTCATAAATCACATCATCCATTCGGCTACCCGTATCAACCAAAGCAGTTCCTAATATTGTCAGGCTTCCACCTTCTTCAATATTACGTGCAGCACCAAAGAATTTTTTAGGTCGATAAAATGCTGCTGGATCAATCCCACCTGATAACGTCCGTCCGCTTGGCGGAATCGTTAAATTATACGCTCTAGCCAAGCGAGTAACTGAATCCATTAAAATAACAACATCTTGCTTATCTTCAACTAATCGCATTGCACGTTCTAAAACAAGTTCAGAAACACGCGCATGGTTCTCTGGTTGTTGATCGAATGTTGACGATACAACATCACCTTTAATTGATCGTTCTAAATCAGTCACTTCTTCAGGTCGTTCATCAATTAATAGTACGATTAATTTTACATCGGGATGATTTTCTGCGATTCCTTGAGCAATCTCTTTAAGTAAAGTTGTTTTCCCAGCTTTAGGTGGTGCCACGATTAAACCACGTTGACCAAATCCAATAGGAGCAAATAAATCAGTTAATCTCGTTGAAAGATTTTGACTAGTTGTTTCTAAAGTTAATTGTCGATTAGGATATAAGGGCGTCAGTGCAGGAAAATGTGGACGTTCCTTTGCTTCTTCTGGATTTTTACCATTAACTGTATCAACGTGCATTAACCCATAATAACGTTCATTAGGCTTTGGTGGTCGTGCTTTACCTCCGACTAAATCCCCATTTCTTAAATTAAATCGCTTAATTTGTGAGGCAGAAATATAAATGTCCTCTTGTGATGGGCCGTAGTTAATTGGACGCAAAAAACCGAATCCATCCTGATTGGGAACAATGTCTAAGACACCTTCCATCAAAATGAATCCTTGTTGTTTTGCTTGAGCCCTTAGAATTGCCAAAGACAATTCTTTTTTATTCATTTGGCTATAATATTGTATTTTATATTCTTGGGCATAGCCATAAATTTCTTTAAGCGTCTTGTCTTTTAATTCACCCATCGTTAAGAAGTCGCTCATTTAATCACCTAATCTTCATCAATAATTTCTACATCAGCAGATAAATTTGTCATTTTTTGTACAACGCAATCATAACCACGTAAAATATTATCGGCTTTCTCAATGACAGTCGTACCATTAGTCATTAAAGCAACTTCAAGTAATGCAGCACCTGCACGAATTTCATCTGCATAAACAGTTTGGCCTGTTAATTCAGTTGATTGATTGATTCGAATAATGCCATCTTTTGATTCAATCTTAACACCCATTCGTTGCATTTCTGGAATGTGCTTAATCCGTTCAGGATAAAGTGTATCAATAATACGACTCTCACCTGTAGCCTTGAGCATAACGGCAGTAATTGGTTGTTGCAAGTCAGTTGCAAACCCAGGATATGGTGAAGTTGTCACTTCAATTGGGATAATTTTATCGCCACCAGGAACAAAAATACTATCTTCATTCACTTGGAAAGTAACGCCCATTTCACTAAGTTTAGCTAAAAATGAATCTAAATGTTCAGTAATAACATTCTTAATTAAAACGCCCTCACCCATTGCAGCAGCAAGTGAGATATAAGTACCAGCTTCAATACGATCTGGAATAATCGTATGCGTATTAACAGCTTTTAAGCTATCAACACCTTGAATTCTGATTTCACCAGTCCCCGCACCACGAATATGAGCACCCATATTATTCAAGAATGTTGCAATATCAATGGTTTCAGGTTCTTTTGCAGCATTTTCAATGATTGTGGTTCCTTTTGCACGGACAGCAGCCAATAAAATGTTAATTGTTGCACCCACTGAAACAAGGTCCATAAAAATACGGGCTCCCTTTAATCCTTCAGGGCCACTCGTAATAATCACTGCGTCTTCTTCTTCGATAACTTCAGCGCCAAGAGCTTTAAATCCCTTGATGTGTTGATCAATCGGACGTGGTCCAATATTATCACCACCAGGAAATCCAACAACTGCACGACCGAACCGACCTAATAAGGCACCCATAAAGTAATAAGAAGCTCTTAAACTTTTAATGGCACCACCAGGTAAAGGTTCATCCTTAATCATCGTAGGATCTACCATTAAGTTACCAGCGTTAAATTCAGACTTAACATTCATTTGATCTAAAATTTTCATTAAATTATGTACATCTAAAATATCGGGGACACTGTCAAAATGCACAGGTGTATCCGCAAGAATAGCTGCAGGAATCAATGCAACAGTACTATTCTTAGCACCACCGATTATTACTTCGCCAGACAGTTTTTTACCGCCTCTAATAATCATCTTTTTCATTTATTATTTCCTCACTTAAAAGTGCTTTCACAAATTGATTATAACTATATTAATAATAAAGAAAAAGTTCACGAAATACAATAGATATTCGCCACTTTATCCAAATATACAATCTTGCCTGATACTATTTTAATAATTGAGCCATATCAGCTGGGAGTTCTGATTCAAAAGCTAATTTTTTACCCGTAAATGGATCTTCAAAGCTTAATTTAGCAGCATGTAATGCCTGTCTATCAATACCTTTGTCCATCGGGCCATCATATAACGCATCCCCAACCAAAGCATGATGAATAAAATCAAAATGTACACGAATTTGATGTGTTCGGCCCGTAACTAACTTCACATCAACTAATGTGTAGTCTGGAAATCTCGTTACAACTTTATAAGTTGTTTCTGAGGCTTTTCCTTCAGCCATAACAGAACGACGAATTTCGCCTTCCTTTTTACCAATTGGTTCTTTAATATCTCCTTGATCACTTTTAACGTCACCTGCAACAATTGCTAAGTATGATTTTTCTAACTGACCATTACTTAATTGAGCAGCAATCAAACTATGTGCAAATCCATGCTTAGCTAATAAAACAAGTCCACTTGTAAAACGGTCTAAACGCGTAATAACATGTGGCACGAAACTACTTGAATGAGTTGCAATCAAATGGCCTTTAACACGGTTAACCAATGTTGTATCTTCATTAGATGGGCCTGGCACGGTTACCATACCAGCTGGCTTATCGACTACTAACCAGTTTTCATCTTCAAAGACGATATTTAATGGTTCATCACTTGCATGTATGGCATCGTTATCTGGTTCTTCTGGCAACGTCAAAATAACTTCATCACCATCAATCAGTTGATAATCCCAATATTCATTCTTTTTGTTAACTCGAACTTGTCCCTCGCCTTGTTTAATTCTGGCGATTAATCGTTTACTAACGCCAACCTCAATTAAAAATTTTTTTAAACTAATTGTGCCTTCACCATTGTTTGTTAGCGTAAATTGCATGTCATTATCCTTCATTTCTCGTCATAACGTTTATTCTCTATCTTATCACACTTGGTAGCCTATAAAAAAAGGCGATTATAATCGTTAAATTATAATCGTCTTTTTTTATTTTGTAATAAATAAATGTTTGCCCAATTCGATACTGTTTAATGCTTCAAAAGAAATCCCCCACGAATATCTCTTGTTAGTTCTCTATAATATAGAGTATACCGAATGATTCATGGGTTGTACTATCAAAAAAAAAACTAGAAACATTTTTACTGATAGTGTTTTCTATTCACGTTTAACAGTCGTTTCCCCATCTCTGGCATATCATTATCAAGTCCTAATGCAGTGATAATATACTTATCAAATGCATTGTTTTTATAATTTTTATTCATGAAATTAGTAACCACCATATCATATCGTTGACTAGAATCATAAATACTGACATTAACGCGTAAATTAATATTTAAATCTTGACTCATATTTCTGACAAATAATTCTTTAATTCGCTCGTTTGCATTTAAATCAACCCCAACTGTTAACATGGTTTCTTTTTCTAACAATCTAGCGCTAAAAATTTCGACCATTTTATTAATAAATGGCTGCCTGTATCGCTTATAGAAATCAGACCATTTTTTAGCTAATAATGGACTGTCGATTAATTCATCCATGGCAATCTCAACATGACGTCGAACTGAATGATTTGAATATTTTTTTCGATAACTATTCATCATGTAAGTTCCCACGGCATCCATCGTTCCATGAAAACAAAATGCTTCAGTACAAATTGGGTACAATGATTTACTAACATTTTCACCGATAATTTTAACATCTAATTTAGATTCAAATCCTTGTTCCAAATATTTAACAGCTTGTTGAAGTTTGGTGTTATTTGTGTGATTAATTGCAATAAAATCGCGGGACAAGTAAGCACTTGAAGGAACTGAAACAAAAGCAGTTGTCCAAGCGTAAAGTAGGGCGCTCTCAAAATGAACATCAATTTTATTTGAGAACTTAATATAAATATCTTGCATCTTTTCTTCAACTTGGTTAAATAGTGAATTATTTGCAATCATATCTGCTAAATCATCAGAAATCACCCAATTATCACGATCTTTTCGCATCATTCGATGAACACTGACCTTCATCCAAATTCTAGTCCTCATTAAATTACTATCATTCACATTGAAGTTAAAATATGTTTCAAATACTTTAATGTATTCAAGAATGACGCCCGCTTCTATCGTATCATTATAGTTAAAATCTGTCGCTAGAAATAGTGAATAGTAAAAAAATCTAATTTGTAATTCAGAACCAACTACCTCACCATGTGCAATTTTAATCTGAAATTCAGACAACAAATTATTAAGTTGCTTAATTCTTCTGAAGATAGATGATTCACTAACATTTAAACTAAGACTCAAATTTTCAATACTGCTATTTTCATCATAATAGAATGCCATTAAAATTTGGTAATTAATAGACTCTTTCACATACCGATAAACCGTTTCGTAAAAATTAATTTTGCCTTTACCTATAAATTGAATGTTATTCTTTTTTATGATCATATAGGGTTCATCACCTGAATTGAATTCGCCATCCAATTACTCTAGTGCAACTCGCAAAGCTGTATTTGAAACATTTAATCGATTACAGATTACTTTTCTTGATAACCCATGTTCATTTAATGATAGCAATTCAATAATTTCACATATTAAAAACTCTGGTCGATCCAGAATATCTTTTTTGTACATTTATTCCTCCGAGAATTCTCATAATTACCAGCATGTCAACTTTAGTAAGAATATTATATATTTTATTTTAACACAAAACATTAAAAAGAGAATTTTCTAACACTATCTTAACAATTATCGTTAACCAGTTAGTTTCTATTTGATTTCTAAATAAAAAAGATTAACTTAAATAAGTTAATCTTTTTACGTTTAAACTTGTTTAATAAACTTAACGAATGCTTGTTGGCCGTGGTCATCTTGTTTATAAACCCCAGCATCTTCAAGAACACGCATAAAGACTTTTCCAACTTCGTTTTGTACGAGCTCACTAACCGTCTCTTTAGAAATCATCGAATTATCACGCTTAATTTCATCAGCCCAAGTTTTATGATAAGCCGCCATGACATTTGGTTGATCTGTTAGATACTTCTCAACCTCTGTTATTTCAGTTTTCAAACGAGGTGGTAAAATAGCTAATCCCATAACTTCAATCAAGCCAATGTTTTCTTTTTTAATATGTTGAACATCAGCATGTGGATGATAAATACCATCTGGAAATTCATCAGATGTTTGATTATCTCGCAAGACTAAATCCAATTCATAACGACCGTCACGCATTCGAGAAATTGGCGTCACAGTATGATGTGGCGTACCGTCAGCATCTTTTGCCAAAATTTGTGCATCGGCATCACTATATTCTTGCCAAGACGTTAAAATTTTTGCTGCTAAATCAGCTAATCGTTCTGGATTTTCACCATTTAAACGAATGACTGACATTGGCCAGTTCACAATACCTGCTTGAATGTCATCAAATCCTGCAAATTGCATTGTTTGACTCATTTCTGCCTTTGCCATTGGAAAATCATGACGTCCACCTTGATAGTGTTCATGCGTTAAAATTGAGCCACCTACAATTGGTAAATCTGCATTACTTCCCGCAAAATAGCCCGGGAATTTTTTAACAATTTGAAGTAAATCTGAAAATGTCGTTTTGTTAATTACCATAGGTTCATGCTTTTCATCTAAGAAAATTGAATGTTCATTGAAGTAAGCATAAGGCGAATATTGAAAGCCCCATGTTGCATCCCCCAAATCAAATCGTACAATCCGATGATTGCGACGAGCTGGGAAATCTAGTCTTCCAGCATAGCCTTCATTTTCCATACATAATTGGCATTTAGGATAACCCGTTTGTTTCATTGTTTTAGCTAAAGCAATTTGCTTTGGATCTTTTTCAGGTTTAGATAAATTAATGGTGATTTCTAAATCACCATAATTTGTTGGTACCTGATAAGCAATGTTTTTCGCAATAGCCGCAACTTTGATGTAATCGTTAGCCTGACTTAATTCATAAAAATAAGCCAAAGCTTTCTCTGGGTCTTTTGCGTATAAATCCCAGAAATGTTTATTCACGTGACTTGGAATTGGTGTGACCAGATCCATTAATTTAGCACCAAGAATATCTTGCTCCGCGATTAGAGCACTGATTTTCTCGTTTTTGATTGCTAAATTAAGTAGCTCGTCTTTAACAGCAATTATTGTGTCAGAAACTGGTTCAGTTACTTCTATCTCTGATTCACCAACCAAATCTAAAACGACGTTTACTAAATAAATTTTATCATCTGTCGAATAAGTCGTTGGATCAAACTGAATAACTTTATCGACGAATTTTGAAATTAATTGTTTAGAATCCATGTTTTTCCCTCTATCTCTTTATGCTTAATCTAATTTTTTAGCGCCATCAGCAATTTCTGCTAAATAGAAACTTGGTGCATAACCGATTTTTTCTTCGTAGATACGACCCACTTCACTTTCAAATGCGTCAACTTTGTCTTTAGCAACAATGGCAATTGCACAACCACCAAAACCAGCACCAGTCATTCGAGCACCTAGTACTCCTGGTTGTTCCCATGCTGTTTCAACAAGTGTATCAAGTTCAATACCCGTTACTTCATAATCAAATTGTAATGAAACATGTGAAGCGTTAACTAATTTACCAAAACGTACTAAATCTTCATTTTTCAAAGCTTCTTGAGCCATAATCGTCCGTTGGTTTTCTGAAACTGCATGACGCGCACGTTTTAGAAGGTTTTCTTTTTGGATTAAGTATGTTTGTAAATCAAAGCTAGCATTGTCCAAATCACCTAATGATTTAATATCATTTTTCTCTTGTAATAATGCTAATGCTGCTTCACATTCACTACGTCGTTCATTATATTTAGAATCTGCTAATTCGCGACGTTTATTTGTATTCATAATAATAATAACGTTGTCTTTTAAATCAATTGGTACTAAATCGTAATCTAGTGTATTTGTATCCAGTAAGATAGCATGATTTGCTTTACTCATACCGACTGCAAATTGATCCATAATTCCTGAATTAACACCGATAAATTTATTTTCTACCATGACACCTGTTTTAACAAGATCAACACGATCAATGTCTAAATTAAATTGATCTTCTAAAATAACACCCATCAATAATTCAATTGATGCAGATGATGATAAACCAGCACCATTTGGAATGTTACCTTCAAGTAAAATATCTAATCCTTTATCAATAACATAACCTTGCTCTTTCAAGTAAACAATCATCCCTTTTGGATAATTAGCCCAGTTATGTTCTTTTTGATATGATAAATCACTTAAATCAAATGAGACAACGCCATTATCTTTAAAGTTATTTGACATGATATTAATTGTTGTATCATCACGTTTTGTTGCAACTGCATATGTGCCTAATGTAATTGCTGTTGGGAAAACATGTCCACCATTGTAATCAGTATGTTCCCCAATTAAGTTGATACGACCTGGTGAGAAGTAACTTGCATTTGCGTCCACACCGTAAACATCTTTAAATTCGCTCTTTAATTCATTAATTTTCATTATATTTTCCTCCAATTTATTAACCGCTTTCATTTTACTAAATATTTACTAAAATTACAATCTTTTTACGACATTCTTTTTATTATGGTAAACTGATACACATAACCAATCAATCAGGAGGTAGTCATGGCAACACTTAAAGACATTGCACAGTTGGCAAAAGTTTCTAATGCAACTGTTTCTCGCGTGTTAAATTACGATCAAACATTATCCGTTGGCGACGATACACGTAAACGAATCTTTGAAGCAGCTGAAAGTTTAAATTATTCAAAAAATAAAAAGAAATCCAGTACACCTCAAGGTAAGATTGCTATTATCGAATGGTATACAGAAAAAGAAGAATTAGATGACCTGTATTACCTTTCAATTCGAATTGGTATCGAACGTAAATTAATTGAACTCGGTTATGAAATTACACGTTTTTTCCAAAATGATCAATTTAGCGCCTTGACTGATACTCTTGGTGCTATTGTTATCGGTAAATACAGTGCAGCACAAATAGCCGGATTTAAAGAACTAAATTCTAATTTAGTTTTTGTTGATATGAACACACTAAATTTTGGTATTAGTTGCGTCATGACTGATTTCAAAACGCCAGTTACAACCGTTATTGACCATTTTAAAAAACAAAATTTAACTAAAATTGGCATGATTGCAGGACAAGAAAGTACATTTGATGATGTCAATTTAGGCCCAGATTCCCGCTTCACTCACTTTAAAAATCACTTAGAACGTACTAGCAACTACCATCCCGAATGGGTTTATACAGGCGATTTCACGCCAGAATCAGGTTATCAATTAACCTTGAAATTATTAAATGATCAATCAGATAATTTACCAGAAGCGTTGTTTATTGCAAATGACGCAATGGCTGTCGGTGCATTACGTGCATTAAATGAAATATCAATTAAAGTGCCTGAACAAATCAGTTTAATTAGTTTTAATGACACATCTATTGCTGAATATACTTTCCCAACGCTTAGTTCAGTTAAAGTTTATACAGAAAAAATGGGTCAATCTGCTGCAGAACTATTAGTCAATCAAATGTCGATGACTGAAATTATCCCTCAGATTATTACCATTGGAACAACCTTAACACTTAGGAATAGTTCCAAATAAAAACAACTGGTATTCAGAAATTAATCTGAACATCAGTTGCTTTTTATTTTTTATTACGACCAATTAACCAGAATACTAGACCAACAGCAAGTAAAATTAAACTACCCACTAACATGGTATTAAATGTGTCACTGATATAATTATTCACAATATCAGTAAAAACAGAAGCTTTACTAGACACAATACCAATTAGGCCACTGTACAAGGCAATTGCAGAACCAATTGAAACTAGAACACCACTCCAGATTGCACTGAATCCGACGTATTTAAGCGGTATAAAGAATGCCCGATTAATAGCCAGTAAGAGTAGCGCAAAAATAACAGAAGCTATTAAACTATACATAAAGGCTGTTTGGACTATTACTTTTACCGAACTAACTGTACTAGCAATTTTTGAAAGATATGGCGTTTGGATATTATTCGTCAAATATTCACTTAAATTACTTTTAAAAGTTGCGACAATCCCATCAATTTTAGCGCTAACCAACGGATTTGATGTGTCCGTTTTTTTCATAACGTTGCTAGCAACTTGATTGGTAATCTCAGTTGGATTGATGACAGTTTGTTTTCCAGCATATACGTTACTAAAACTATTTTTCGCAATGTTAGTAACTTGTTGATTCGTTAAAGCATCTTTAACAGCTGACGTTGGCACATCATTTAATGTCGCAATACTTGAAATACCATCATTCATCTGTCGTGTCACAAGTGTCACGTTCGAATCTGTTAAAATTTTTTCTTCAGTATAAGTTTGATTCAAAACGGTTATTTTTAAGACACTTGTCACAAATAGTACGATTAAACTAAGGCTCAAGAAGAAAGATATCCAGCCGTTTAGACCTTTATGGTTGTCTATCTGATAGGTCTCAGTATGTTGCTTTTGGAATTCTGCACGCATGATTCTATCCCCTTTTGTTAATTCTCAAATTATTTAAATTTTAACATTCAATTGTAGGTTAATTGTACGCGACATGATTGAAAAATGGTAGTTTGATTTATTAATCATGAAATTTTATCATTATGCCCCATTATGTTATTATCCCAGTAATTACTGTTTAACTTTTTCAAACTAGAAAGAGGTTATATCATGCCTAATAGCTTAGGATTAATTTTAAAAGAAACTCGCCAATCGCTACACTTAACTCAAAAAGAAGTTTCCAAAGATATTTGTGCGCAATCGATGCTTAGTGCTATTGAAAATAATAAATACATACCTAATGCACAGCTCTTAATCCAACTATGTCATAAATTATCGATTACTTTAGACCAAATAAGTCTTCTGGAAAATTTTGATATCAGTTCAGAAAATGAATTCAATGAACGTGTATCTAAGTTATGTAATCAACACCAATACAAAGAGTTACTCCAGTTTCTAAATAAAGAAACGGTTACCAATAATTTAAAAACGGATAAGCAACTTCAGGCATACTATTATTATATCGGTATTGCAACTCTACATACTGAAAATAAATTGATTGCTACCGAAAAATATATTAAGTTGTCCCTTGCTTCCAGTAATAAAATTCTGCCAGATACCCTTACCCGACTTGGTACCGTCTCTTTGGCCTTTATATATGCAAAGCAAAATTTACAAAATAAGGCTGAGAAATATATTGATCAGACTTTTATGGACTTTAATAAATTATTTTATGAAGAAAATCAAAATATTTTATTCTATTTGACAGCACTTATTTATTTTAAGCTCAATAATTTAACAATGTCTCTTAATTGGATAAACAAGTCTGTTAAATTCGCTACTGATCATAACTCACACTATATGTTAGCCAACTCTTTTTATTTAATGGCTCAAATTGCAAAAAGAGCAGAAGATAAAGATAATTTTTTAGCCGCTACTGAAAAGCAACAGCTACTAACTGGCCTTTTTAATGAACAAATTTATAAAAATATTTAGAATATCAGAATACTGATTTTTAATTTTTACTCAAATTGGATAGGATGAAGTCATCAAATAAAAGGAGGTTTCATCCTATGGAAAAACCACTATTTTCAAATGTTATTTCAATCAAATCAAGTAAAGAAAAAATCGCGTTGTTTTTAAAAAATCCGGAAACTTTACTGAAATGGATACCTGATATTATTCAGGTACAGCCAATTGACAACAATAAATTCAATATTCACAGAACAGATTCTGCTTTGAATAAAAATGAGGAAATTTCTGTTAGTTCAGAAAATGATACAATCTACTATGAAAGTACCGGAGGAAAACTCGAATACACTCTAATTTTTAATTTGACTAGTAAAAATGCAACAACATTATTAGAAGAAAATTTTTACTTGTCTGAAAATGATCATTCACATTTACCATTAAAATTACTCATGCCAATCGCTAAACATGCCTTTAATTCAAACTTACAAAGCTTTAAACGAATAATTGAAAACAACTAAAAAAGAGATTCCTGCAAGGAGTATGGCTAATTTTTGTTACTTCTTGGTAGCTTGTAAAATTAATCCGAACGCTGTTCGGACAAAAAAGGTCAGCTTCCTTTAAAATGGTGTTTACCACAAACACACTTTCTAGGAACTGATCTTTTGTCTAGTATAACCTAATCTGAACGAATTAAAATTGAAACTTTCTGTGAGTTAGAACTATCTAATTCTGAAATGACCATCATTTAAACCGTTCACCAGGTTTCAAATTATAGTTGCAGCGCCTTAATGATTTCAACTTTTTTAAACTATATAATATAGATTTTTGTTTCTAAAAATCGTTATAAAAAACAAATTTAACACCATCATAGCTGCCTTTCAAGAGAAAAATTTCAAATTCTTTTACACAAACGTTAATATATTGTTCTACATCCTCTTTTTTAAGTAAACCTGGAAAGTCTTCGATAGACATATCATCAAAATCAGCATCCAAGTCTTCAATAATTTCACTAATATCACGATCAATTATTTCGTTGACCCCAGTCGATAAGTATTTGTTATTTTTCAAAGTTACCAGTTTATATTGTTTTATCAGAATACCATTATAATAGTGAAAGTCTAAATAGAATCTTCGTAGCGCTTCATCCTTACTATAACTCATGTTTTCTAAAATATATTTTTTATAAACAGTTTTTAGCCAAATATCATCAGATATAAGATGAAGATAATATCCTAGTTGAAACGTATTCAAACATGTTCCATACTCCTCTAGAAACATGTTTGGAAACATATCATGTTCTCCATCTTCGCGTTTCACCATAAAGTGCGTAAGCTCTTTGGGTGTTCTCGAATTTTTGTTAACATCTGGAGTAATACTTCCAATTAAAAAATCATTTCCAAACCCATGCTTATTATTTATTACTTGTGCAATTGATAAATGCATTATTCTTGATCCCATTTGTCTAACATCCTTTTTTTACTGTGTGAGTATAATAATCTTGTAAGTATAATTTACTGTCATTTGCATAAAAACCCTCTTTAATCATGAGATGTGGCAACGCAACACAATTTTTCCCCATTGTAACACCTGGATATGTCATAGTGTAAGCTCCAATGCGACAGTGATCACCTATAATGGCTCCAAATTTTGAACTTGTTTTTAAATATGTTTTATCATCGAAAAAAATTTTTTTTGTTTTATGCCATCCAGTCGCGTCAATTTCATCATACAAGTTAAAGCTGGAAGTCGACGCATAAGCTGAAAAGTTTACATCACTTCCAATAAAAGACCGCGTTATTGTATTAAAGTGTGCAATATGCGTATCATCCAGAATCACACTATTAATAATCTCCGAGGAATGCCCAATTATAGTATTTTCCCCAATATAACAGCCACCTCGAATAAATGCACTTTTCCCAATCAATGCATTGTCTTTGATGACTGCTGGGCCTTTGATGTAAGCAAACCCCTGAATAATAACATTTTCACCGATATACACATTCCCCTCAATAATTGCACTCTTTGATATTTGGCTACTATTTGCAGTGTATGAATGATTTAATCTAGTTAGATCCACATAATTAAAATTATCCAAAAAATCAACAACAGTTTGCTTCAACATACCATTACGCAATCTCTCATCATTAACGTCTATAAAATTGTGTAAATCAACAACGTTCTTAGTTTTCATTATTTCCACCAGCTTTACTCAACTCTCCATTTAATAATTCCGTTTTAGTTCCAATCCAAGTTCTAATTGAGCTTAAACCATATTTATTGAACATATATTTTCTTTTCCTTAGCGTATATTTTTTAGCTTCTTCGGTGCTTACTGTATTTTTATTTTTTTCATGTGGATAGTGAACTGCAATCGCAGATCTATCAAGGATAAATCTAATATGATGCACAAATGCGTTAATAGCGAAATCTGCATCCTCTCCACCATAAGTTGTGTAAGCCTCATCGAATCCTCCGATTCTTTGATAGGCATCTTTTGATATTCCAATATTACATGACCAACCAATTACCCATGGTGCTGGCCACTTAGACAAATCATCTCCCATTGACTGGTATACTGATTCACGGCGATCATACGCATTTAAATTCAATAATACTTGAATCGTGCCATCGACATCCGCCGCATTAAAGTTATCAATAATTGCCTGTTTATATTTATCATGATCATCAAATCCCGCAACATAACCAATCACAAAACTATTTTCATTATTTACTAAAATTCTATGGTACTCACTCACAAATGTACTACAAACTGCAATACCAGCATCAATAAATACGAGATATTTACCCCCAGAGATATTTGCTCCAGCATTTCTCGCTTCAGAAACCTTAAATCCATTATCCGACTGATAATAGTACTTAATATTCAGTGATGTCTCAAATGCCTTAACAATTGAGATTGTTTCTTCAGACGATCCATCATCGACAACTATTACTTCAAAAGTCGTATTATTCAGTTTTTGTTTAAGTAGTGACTGCAAACTAATTTCAAGTAATTTATTCCGATTGTAGGTTGGAATGATTACGGATATATCAAAATTTTCCATTACTATGCGCTCCCTTTAAGACTAACTTAGTGCTATTATTTTCGTACAGCTTTAAAAACGGTGTGTAAACAACAAAAGACATAATGATAATTACGATTTGAAACACAACATATTTATAACTTCCTAGCAAAAAGCCTGAAATTAATGGTGGTGTTATCCACGGAAGAATGACACCGTTAAACGGCGGAATAACTCCATATAGAATACAAAGATATAAAGACATTCCGGTAATAACTGGAATAAAAATGAACGGTACTACCATGTATGGATTCAATACAATTGGTAGTCCAAAAACTATTGGTTCGTTAATATTAAATAAACAAGGTACAAAAGCACCTAATCCTAGCTTGCGATTACCTGACTCTTTTGAAAAAATAATCATTGATAGAATAAGCCCTATACTAATACCGCTTCCTGTCATAGTAATAAATTGATTTAAAAACTGTTGAGTTACTATATGCGCTCCATTCACTATTGTTAGATTATGGTGTGCTGCTATAATCGACTGGTTTTCAATAGTATTTGTCAATAAAATCGGTGTTATTACTCCACCAATAACGGAATTACCGTGAATGCCAAAAAACCAAAAAACTGAAATCAATGCCGAGATAGAAATCACACCAAAAAACGTGTCCGATAAGTTTTGTAAAGGAAGCTGCAAAAGAGTATAAATAGTCTCTACGAAGGTTCTTTTTATGATAAATTGAAATACAAATTGAACGACACCTATAACAATAAAACAACAAAACATCGGAATTAAAGACTCAAAAGCTATTCCAACATTACTCGGTAAATCTTTAAAAACTTTATTTCCAATCCTTAAGTTAACAATCTTTTCAAAGAAAATAGGGATGAGTATTCCGATTAACATCGCTGCAATAATCCCCTTGCTTCCAATCCAATCAATGGTTATATTCTTTACTATTTTTACATTTTCTGCTCCACAAAGAACTAAAAATGAAATTAGTGCGGTAATAGTTGTTTCTAGTTTTAATTTTTCGTTTTTAGTCATCGAAAAAGCAATTCCTAAACAACTTACTACACCTAAAATGTTGAACGAAAAAGTAATCAATCGATTCATTAAGACTTTCAAATCGGGATTAATATCAAATTGTACAAGAATAATGAAAATAGAACTTACAATTGTAATGGGGATGGTATATATCATCCCATCTTTGATTCCAGTCAAAATTCTGGAATTGAAGAAACGATTAGTTGCCGATGTAAGCGATTTCATTTATTCTACTTCTTTCTTCACATAATTACTTATATCACTGTATACATTTATTAAATATCTAGCAGCAGTCTTGACAGGCAACGGACTATCATTATAAGTAAATGACTTATTAATGCTTTGAAGCATTGTTATATCATTATAATCATCTCCGACAGAATACACATTATTAATATTTACTTTTTTTATGTTAACCAACCAATTAATTGCAGTACTCTTATCAATACCCACACGCGTAATGTCTAAGTATTTTCCATTGCGATTGAAATTCAATATTCTTTTCGTTGCTATTTTCTCACTTATAGCATTGATAATTTTAGTACTTGCTACGACAGTAATTGAACAAATATTATCCGAGCTAGGATTTAATTTATCGAAACTACGTAATTCATTGTCACTACTTGAAATCATAATTCGTTCGATTGAACTCAAGTATTTATTAATTATTTCTTTTATCGCATTGATCTGCTCCCCGTTCAGATAGAATGCTTTAATAATCTGACCTCTACTATCAATTACTATTGAGCCATTTGATGCTAGAGCGTAGTTAAACTCAGGTAGACCATATTTTTCTTTCGCATTGACTATCGATTTTGGAGATCTTCCGGTGGCCACAACAAAGAGATCATTTTCTTTGTTGTGTTTCGCAATAGTCTCTCTTGTATTCTTATCTACAAAGTCACCTCTCAAAATCGTTCCATCAAAATCACTAACTAGCATATTCATTTAATCACCCCTACATATTATTTCCGCGAACCAAATCTTTTTAACCCCCATATCATTTTTACTCCTACACAGTTCGCTACACCCACATTATTTACCTAATGTCTAGATATTTCAAGGGAATTTTTTTATATATGTTATTTTGAGATTTTGAATCAGTATTAAATAACCACTCGGTTCAATTTTAATACCGCTCAGATTTAAAGATTAACTGATTATTCTTTTAAAAAGGGCTCTTTGTCAACTGGTGTTGGTGGCGGAATACTAAGGTATTTGTCGAAAGACAGATGCCTTTTCTTATGCAAAATTAATTCAATTCGGGTAAAGAAATGCTGGTTATTTTTGAATCCATAACAATTACGTTTAAGGTAGATTGTGAAAAACTATAATCGTTTTCTATTTCTTCTTGTCTTATTATCATTGTTGCATCCTCCTTTCCATACTTTATTTATTACTTCAACACATATCGCGTATTGTCCCACAATATCACTGCTAGTTACGATCACAAACTACTCTACTTTATGCTATCCTATTTTAAAATCGGTTAAAAAAAAGTATATTGCAGGAATCTCTTTTTTAGTTGTTTTTATTTAAATGAACATCTAAGACAAATTTATTATGATTGCTCACAAATCTTGACGTCGAATATTCAAAGGCGCGGCCTTTTTGATCATAAGCGATTTGATCAATTACAAAAATTGGACTATCCAAGGAAACTTCTAAAACTTGACTAGTTTCTTTGTTTGCTGGTTCAGCATAAACCACTCGTCTTGCATCTGTTAACTGTAAGTTCGCGTGACTCCCTAAATAGTCATACACGGATCCTGATAATACCTTTTCATCGATAGGCGCAATTGAGACCGGCATCACTGAGTGCTCAAAACTATAGACCTTTTTATTAATCAATCTAACCCTTTTAATTTCATAAACTGGATCATTAGATAATATTTGTAGATTTTTTTGTTCTATTTCTGTTGGTAATCGGGCATTAAAATGTATTAATTTACTTGATATTTTTTGATCTCGATGTGAATATGTGACACCAACAGGTAAATCTAGAGGCAACATCTCCGTAGATTGACTATCCATTCTTGGTCGCACATACGTCCCTGACCCTTGCTTACTATAAACTAATCCTTCATCAATTAGTAAATTTAATGATTTTTTTAACGTTAATCTAGAAACTTGGTATTTTTCGGTTAATATTTCTTGAGTTGGCAGTAAAGCCCCGGCACGATAATGATTTGTTAAAATATCTCGTTTAATATCTGAGTATATTTCTCGATATCTGTACATTTGTCTACCTCATTTCTATACATTTGTATATACATATTATATTATATAATTTAATTTGTAAACACGTTTCATTTAAATATGTATTTACAAATTAAAAAGATGTTGTTATACTTTGTTTATAGAAAGCGCTTTCTATAAACAAAATTAAAAGGAGTCTTTATTATGCATTTTAACTTAGAAAAAATCCAGGGGCCACTCTTAAAAGTTTCAGCATGGGTTGAAAGAAATACCATTTTACAAGCTATTAAGAATGCCTTTGTTAGAACAATTCCGTTTACTGTTGTCGGATCATTCTCAAATCTAATCAAAATGGAACTTGATGCATTAATTAAAGCAAAAGATATTCATAATGTCATTTTAACAAGTATTAGTGACTTATTCGGCTACATTGGTACTGCTACTCTTGGTATTGTTGCACTAATCGTTGTTTTTTCATCAGCATACTCGTATGCAATGGAATTAAAAAAGGACGAAAAAAATAAAGGTTTAAATCCAATTATTGCCACATTATTGGCATTCGCAGCATACTTCGTCATGATTCCTAATAACGTTAACTTTTTGGATAGCAAAGCTAAAGTTGTTGAAGGTTTTTCAACTTCATTCTTTAGTTATGAAGGTATGTTTACAGCCTTAATTGTTGGAATGCTTGCCGTTTCGTTGTTCGCTCGATTCGCAAGAAGTAAGTTCACGATTAAAATGCCTGGTAACGTACCACAAAATGTTTTCGATTCATTTTTCTCATTAATTCCAATTTCCGAAGTACTTATTATTTTTGGTATCGTAAGAATTACAATACAGTCACTTGGCTATGTTTCATTAGTACAAATGATTGCTGATATTGTTATCTCACCAATGTTAAGCGTTGGTGTTGGGCTTCCAGCTATTATTATTGTTATTTTATTAGAACAAATCCTTTGGTTCCTTGGTTTACATGGTTTCAATATCGTCTGGGGCGTTATTTCAGCCTTCTGGTTACCACTATTCCTTAAAAACGTTGCAAAATTTGCTGAAACTCAAAGTTTTGCTGATATTTCAATTTCACCTAATACAATGACAAATGTTTACGCCATGATTGGTGGTTCTGGTGCAACATTTGGTTTAATTATTGCAATGCTGATTTTCACAAATAAAGGTGAAAAAGAGCGAGAAGTTGCAAAACTAGGTTTCATTCCAAGTTGTTTTGGTATTAATGAACCTGTTATTTTCGGTTTACCTATTGTTTTAAATCCACTAATGTTCATTCCATGGATTGTTGTACCTGTCACAAATGCAATTATTGCATATGTTGTAACTTCAATCGGTTGGGTTGTACCTCTTGTAGTTTTAAATTCTGGTAATGAACCTATTTTCATTAGCACTTGGGTATTAGGTGCATTCCATCTAAGCCCAGTCGTTTTAACTGCTGTTTTAGTTGTCTTAGATACTGCACTATATGCTCCATTTGTTATTATCAACCAACGCCATGAACGTGCAGAAGCAAGAAAATTGGATGCAGACATGGTTACAGAATAATCTGAATTTAATTCAAGAGAAGAAAGGGTGTTTCATTTGAAACAGATTCATGCAATCGCACATACTCATTGGGATTTTGAATGGTATTTTACACGTCAAGAGGCTCGAATTCAATTTGCCTTCCATATGGACGAAGCTTTTGAGGCATTATCTAAAAATGAACTAGATTATTATCTATTAGATGGACAGATGTCAATTATTGATGATTATCTAAATACAGCTCCAGAAAAAGAAGATCTTATCAAAAAATATGTTTCTATGGGTCGTTTACTCATTGGACCTTGGTATACTCAAATTGATGAAATGGTTACTTCTGGAGAATCTATTGTTCGCAATATCAGAATTGGATCAAAGCTAGCTGACAATTTAGGTGGCGTAATGAAAGTTGGGTATCTCCCAGATTCATTTGGACAAGGACAAGATATGCCAAAAATATATAATGGATTTGGTATTAATAGCACCGTTTTCTGGCGTGGGTTCCCTACAGAAAACGATTCCCGCTATTTTTACTGGACAAGTAATGACTCCTCCAAAGTTTTAGTTGCTAATATTAAAAATGGCTATTATGCAGGTGTAGATTTAGTTGAAAATGATAACTTTTTCGATTTAACGGAGAAAATCTCAACGAATACTACATCTGACAATCTTGTTTTACCAATTGGTGGCGACCAGCGAGCTATCGATCATAATTTAAAAGATAGACTTGCAACTGCTAATAGTGTTCTTTTACAATCTGATTCTGTTATTCAAGAAAGTACGTATCCAAAATTTTTTGATGCATTAGCTAAGGAGTCCAATTTACCATCATTTAATGGAGAATTCATTGATCCATCAGATTCTAAAATACATCGAGGAATCTATTCTTCTCGTTACGATTTAAAACAGCTTTACGATAAATTAGAACGGAGAATGACTTATGAAGTCGAGCCTTTAATGGCTATTGCTACACATCAGGGTATATCTGAAAAGCAAGGTTTAATTGATGATATTTGGAAGACTATTGCCCGTGGACAAGCTCATGATAGTTCCGGTGGCTGTAACAGTGATAAAACAAATCAAGATATCTTACATCGTGGAATTGTGGCAGATCAATTATCTCTTTCACTCAAAGATTATCTACTTCGTAAACTAAGTATTTCTATTTCAGATAAAAAACAATTAAATTTATTTGCTTGGAATCCACTTCCTTTACCAGTTAATGAAATTCGTGAATTCGAAGTTAGTACTTCTTTTGCTAATTTTAATCTTAAAACAATAGACGGCATTGATGTTCCTTTTGATATTATTTATCAAAAGGAAGAAAATGCAGCAGTTTTACGCCGTGATCAAACTGAAATGACTGATGATTTTTATTATATTACTAAAATTGCTTTTAAAACGATCATATCAGCTACAGATTGGACTGGCTACTGCATTCAGTCCGTCTCTGAAAACAACCCAGTAAATACATTAGAAGTATCTACTGATATTCAAAATGATTTCTACAAAATTTCTTTTGATGACGGGCAATTAAATCTTAAAACAAAGTTTGATAATCACTCATATTCTAATTTTATGACAATTGAAGATAGCGGTGATGAGGGTGATACGTATGACTACTCTCCTGCATTCAAAGATTGGTTATTAACTTTAGATTTTTCAAAATCTGATTCAATAACATTTAAATCAGGAAAATTATATCAAATTATGTCAATTACTGGTTCGTGGACCTTACCAATCAACTTAGAGGAGCGTGCACTAAAAACTAAAACTGGTCGATTAAATTATCAATTAACATTAACATTAACAAAAAATTCTAACGTTATTAAATTTAAGATGCACATTGATAATACTATTCTTGATCATCGTATGCGACTTATTTTAAATACACAATTAACGAATGTCGTTAGCTCGTTCGCAGATACCCCATTTGGTATCATTGAACGTCCTACTGAAGACAAACACCTTAAAGACTGGGAACAAATTGGTTATAAGGAAGAACCAACAAGTATGCGACCAATGATTCATTTCGCTAATTCACATAATAAAGAAGTAAGTTGGTCTTTTCTAACCTTAGGTACGAAAGATTTTCAATTAATTGATAAATCTTTTGATAAATTAGCGATTACATTGTTTAGAGGAGTAGGTTTCTTAGGACGTCCTGACTTAATGCGCCGTCCCTCAGATGCTTCAGGTCTACAAACAAAAATTGTATCAACTCCGGATAGTCAATTAAATAAAGAATTAATATTTGAAGGTGGGCTAGTTGTTGAAGCTGACTTCAAGCCTATTGAACTTCAAAATAAGCATCGCCAATTAAGTCAAAATGAACTTTTCTATCAAGATCAAATAATAAATCGCTTCTCAACACCTTTACAATATTTCATGATGAATCCAGCAAAGACTAACGTTAATCACAATTCAATTATGTCCGTTCAAAATTTAAAGGTCATTATGAGTAGTTTTTCAATATCAGATGATAAAACTGGATTTGAACTTCGTCTTTATAATCCAACTGATAACGTTATCAATCAACCTGGCAATCTCTCATTAAATACTACTTGTAACATTGCTGAACTCGATTTAAATGGTAAAGTTAGCCATTTCATTAATTCAAAAGTTACCACCGTTGATTTACTATCGTTTGGTCCAGGAGAAATTAGAACTTACGGTATCTTTCCAATTAAATAAGTAATTATGATAACTTACGATTTGAGGTATTTAAATGATAAATCAAGAAAAACTAATTAAACAAGTTACGGATTATTCAGAAACAATTTCACTTTCTTCAAAAAAATCTACTGCATTATTTCGTAATGTATTCATTGATACACTAACAAATACGGTTAAAGTACAAAATGATTCAGATATATTCATTGCTACAGGAGATATTCCTGCCATGTGGCTCAGAGATTCGACATTTCAGATACTACCTTATCTTTCACTAACAGATAAGATTCCAGAAATAACATATCTCATCCATGGCGTTATTAATCAACAACTTGCCTATATTAAACATGATCCTTATGCAAATGCATTTAACGAAACTAGTTCTGGTGCACACTACACAGTTGATAAATCAAATATTCCAATATCTGATCTCGTTTGGGAGAGAAAATTTGAAATTGATTCATTATGCGCCCCTATCCATTTGGCATCAGAACTTTATCAAAAATCTGGATATTCAAAACATTTAGACAGTAACTTTTGGCAAACTGTAAAGTTAATTGTGGATACCTTTATTACGGAACAACATCATGAAACTTCCGATTATATTTTTAATCGTTCTAATGGTCCCTCAACAGACACATTGAGTCATGGTGGTAAAGGTGCACCAATTGGGTATACAGGTATGGTTTGGAGTGGTTTCCGCCCAAGTGATGATGCCTGCTTATATGGTTATCATATTCCAGGTAATTGCTATATCATTTGTGTCCTAGATGAGTTGCTTACCTTATCTAAAACACAACCAGCTCCAGTCGAGCTACTTAAAAGAATAAGTCGTCTCCGATCTGAAGTTGAATCTGGAATTGAAAATTTTGGAATCGTATCAGCTCCAAATTCTAATGAAACTATTTTTGCCTATGAGGTTGATGGCTTAGGTAATATCAATTTAATGGACGATGCTAACGTACCTAGTCTATTATCTCTCCCATTTATTGGTTATATTTCACCTGATGACTCTATCTACCAAAAAACGCGTAAATTTATTCTGAGTGATCAAAATCCCTATTATTACTCGGGAAAATATTTAAAAGGGATTGGCAGTCCTCATACACCAAAGGAATATATTTGGCCGATTTCGTTAGCGATGGAGGGATTAACATCAAATAATCCGGAAATTATGCAAAATAATTTAGATATCATTAGTCAAACCGATGATGACACATTACAATGTCATGAAGGAATTAACGTTAATGACCCAAGTCAATTTACTAGAGACTGGTTTTCTTGGGCAAATATGACTTACTGTCAACTTGCTTTACGATATCTGAATATTTAATAATATAGTTAATTTAGAGTAGAGAAATCTACTCTTTTTTTAGGCTTATAACTAATTCAAATCAAAAAAATATTATCATTGAGTATGATAATATTTTTTAAGTATCTCTATTAATTCTTGTTCAACGCCAAGTACATCACTATCCGTCCCTAATCCAGTGATAATATATGTCTCCAGTGCTGAATTCAAATAATTTTTGCTCATAAAATTTGTAATAACTAAATCATAATTCTTAGTAGACTCGTAAACATCTATGTTGACTCGTAAATTAATATTTAATTCCCGACTGGCGTACATCATAAACATTTCCTTAACGCGCTCCTCAGTATTTAAATCCACACCTACCGTTAATAATTTTTCTTTTGCCAATAAACGCGCATTAAAAATTGACATAATCGTCTTGATAAATGAGTCACCATACCTTGAATAAAAGGCATACCATTCGGGATCGCCCTTCGATTCTTCAATCATTGCACTCATGGCATTTTTTACATTTTTAAGAACTAACTCATTATCTTTTCTAAGGCGATAATCTTCCATCATATCTGTACTAGCAGATTTTAAAACGCCGTGAAATAAAAAGGCTTCTGTACAAATTGGATATAAAGACTCACTTAAATCGCCTCCAGCAACCTGAATACCTAAGCTATTCTCAAAGCCATTTTCTAAAAATTCAACAGCTTGTTGCAATTTATTATTATTTTTACGATTAACGGCCACGAAATCATGGGCAACAAAGGTGCTCCATGGTACTGGCACAAAAGCCGTGGTCCAAGCGTAAAGTAGTGCACTTTCAAAATGAATATCAACTTTATGCTTAAACTCTTTAACAATTTCGCCAAATTCTTCTTCAACGCTATCGAACAAAGAATTATTTTTTATCATGTCTTCTAAAACAACTGAAATACTACGATTATCTTGATCGTTAACCATCATTCGTTGACTTGTTACTTTTAACCAAAGCTTTACTCTAACTAAACTACTATCATTCACATTAAAATCAAAATATTCCTCAAACCGTTGGATGACTGCCATAATAATGCCATTTTCACTTGATTGTTCGAATTTAAAATCAATTCCTAAAAACAATGAATAATAAAAAAAGCGAATTTGACTTTCGTTACCTAACATCACACCATGAGAAATTTTCACATGAAATTCTTCTAAAAGAGAATTTAATCGCTTAATCCTTCTAAAAATAGAAGCCTCACTGACATTTAATTTAGTATCTAGATTCTCAACTTTTGCATTACCTTTAGTATAAAAGGCCATTAAAATCTGATAATTTATCGATTTTTTTATATACCGATAAATCGTTTGATTAAAATTCATTTCGCCTTTACCTAATAATTGGACGTTATTTTTTGTAATAATCATGTAGGGTTCATCCCCGGAATTTAAATCTTTATCCAATTGTTGTAAAGCAACTTTTACAGCCGTTTCAGAAACATTTAATTGCTCACGTAATCGTTTTCTTGATAAACCAGTTTCGTTCAAAGCTAATATTTAAATAATTTCGCAAATTAGCCATTCTTGTTTATCGAGAATGTTTTTCTTGTACAAATGCTTACCTCCGAGTATTTCCAATCATTAACATAAATATTTTTTTGAGTTAAATTTTTATCCCCAATACCATACTTAAAAAATAACTTATTCCCCAGAATTATTATCCTCTTTATGTTAACATTTAACCTATTTCATGTCATTTTTTATTCTAATTTCTCTCCAAATACTAACGATATCTTATCTATCATTTAACTTGACATCTAAGTTAAATTAATTCAATTTCCTACTAAAATAACCCTTAACCAGGAAAGTTTCTTGGTTAAGATCTATTATTTGAAGATGACGATCTACCATGGACAATTCTAATTTATTACTATCCAATTTAAAGTTATCGAAAAATTTAAAACCTAAAATAATTGAAATTAATTTAACTAAAGAATACAAAGACAGAAAAATTGTGCATTCTATAAAAAAATAACATAATCCATTATTAATCATTATCATTTATAATTGAATAATTCTAAGAATTGATTTTGATAATTTCTCACGTTTCTCATCTGTTAACGTACTAAAATATTGTAATAATTCTAAAGTAGGTATATCCGAAAACTGTTGCCTACTAAAGAAGTCTGACAATTCCAATTCTAGCGCACTGGCAATATCAGATAATTTATTAATACTGATATTAGCAACGTCCCCTCGTTCAATTCTAGAAATCAAACTAATAGAAACGTTAGACTTTTCAGCAAGCTGCTCAATTGTTAGACTAAGTGCCTTACGTTTTTTTCGAATTAACTGACTTATCGTTTTAACCATTAACTTTCTCCAATCACGAATCTTATTTTACAATAAGTGAAATCAAAGAAAGCTTAAAGATTTTTAAAAACGTTAATTTTAGCAAAAAGCATATTATTATACTTGTTATCATTATAATAAGAATTATATAAACCATATTTAAGTGATCTAAATTTGATTTTTACTAGCATATGAAATGGTACCATATTACTCAAAAGTGCTGCCTAAATCTAGTAATTAAAATAATTGTTACAAAAAAAGTTATCAACTTAATGATAACTTTTCATTTTGTTTATAATTAATCGTTTAAGTTATAACGTAATTTCATTTGTTCGGAACCAGATATAACCATTTCACCTAACAATTGTGTTTGACGTTTTAATGATTCTGTAGCTAACTTATTATTCATTTCTTCTAAAAATGCTGTGATATTTGCTTGTGAACTAACTGCCTTATCAGCAACATTTTGAATTTCATGGTAAGCACTCATTGCTTCAAGTTCAAATGTATTTCGCATATCTACGTAGAAGTCATAATTCGTATCGCCCAACAATGCAGTTGTACAACTGAGCCAATACATATTATTTAAATCAAATTCACCTGTCGCATTTTTATATGATTCTGGTGTGTCATTAACGTTCGCATAGAATGGCACAATTGTATTAAACGTATTTGCACCATAAGCTAACCAGTGAATCCCAGCAATCTCATCAGGTACATCATTACGAACTTGTAATAAATGTACATTATGATTACGGTTAATCCCAATTGGACGGAATCGTGTTTTAATATCTTCTGGCGCACTACCATAAGGATCGTATTCCGTATTTTCAAAATGTGCACTCAAAACAAATTTAACATCTTCAATTGAAATTTTACGATTTGCATGACAAATGAAAGGTAAGTCTTGATCCATTGGATCTTGAATAATTTCAGGATTGAAATATTGTTGACCGTACCATGTACGGGGATTATTGTAGACCGTATCTTTAATTGATGCACTACCAAAGATATGACGTAAATTGTAACCCTCAAAATCAGGATTTAACTTATTATTATCAATTAAGACTTTTAAATCTTCAGAACAAAGTGTGTCTTCTGAATCAAAATCAAACATATCAATATTTCGACGGTTAGGTGCAACAACATAAGCGTCATCCGGAATACGAACAGCTGCCCAATGATGGCCACCGATTGTTTCAAGCCACCAAACACTATCATTATCGGAAAATGCGATACCATTTGGTTCATATGTGCCATGTGTTAAGAGTAAATCGCCTAAACGTTCAACCCCTTCTTTAGCACTATGAATATATGGTAAGACGAGCGTTACAAGATCTTCTTCACCAATTCCACCAGCAGCATAAGGATCAAGCCCTTGAATACGTGGATTACTTGTAATTGTTTCTGTAGCAGACATCGTTACATTATCACTATTGATACCCGCTGCAGGCCAAATTCCGTTTGTTAAAAGTGAGTTTGGAATTGAGGTATAACGCATTGGATTATCTGGTAATTCTACCTTTACACCACTAATAACAGATTGATAATTACGTGGTTGATCTTCAGGTTGTACAACAACAAAACGTTGTGGATCTAAAGCTTCATGCCCATCATCATTTCGAGAAATCATTGTTGAACCGTCGATTGAAGCATTTTTACCAACTAAAATTGATGTACAAGAACCTTGAACTCTTTTTGTCATTTTCCACACACTCCTTATTGATTTTATACTAATAGTATAGCGGTTTTAGCGGTAAATTAAAAGCAGTCTTAACCCCATTTTTGGCGTTAAGACTGGCTCTACAATTTCGTTGACTAAAACTAATTGAAAGCGGTGAAAGGTATGTCCCATACCTGTATTATACAAAATTTGCGCAAGACCTATAATTTGAATAATTTTGTCATAAAGATATTAAAATCATATGAAAAGGAAAATGATATTGACTGTGACGCTACGGTACATCATATACTGACGGTAGTATACATTTTAAATAACAAAAATTATTGATGAATTTAACTGTCCTAGTTGTTTATTCACCTATCTTTGCGTAAATATTTAGGACGTATGGCTACCAACCTTATAAATAACAGAATACTCTGGTGAAAACATGAATTTATCTGAATTAGTACTATACGCCAAGGAAAAATATAATATTATCGAACAATACAAATGGCCTAAATTCCCTAGTTTTTCGGTGTTGGTAGATCCCAGCACAAATAAATGGGTGGCTGTTTTGATGCGTCAAAAAAACGCTACTTCTGGTGATAATATCGAGCGTTGTGACATCAAATACGCACAGGAAATACCAACTGATATTTTACCGTCTTACCTTTCGTCACCTTTTCGAATGCGCGGTCCGAAGTGGTTAGGCGTCCATTTTGACGACAGCACAGACCCAGATGTTATATATCGTATTTTTGATAATGCACTTGAAAAGAACGAACAAAGCGGTAATACGATTGTTCTAAACGCCGAACCTGAACCTATACAACAGCAACAATACCACGCGGTTCCTCTGACGTTTAAGGGAATGACTTCTGATGTCAAAGAAAATAAAATTCCTGAAAAAATGATAAAAATGAGCCAACTCTATGCTTACGGTGATAACTCTTTCAAGCAAAAATGCCGGAATTTTTATGTCCAAGGACAATTTATGGCCGACTACGAAGATGTTTTCTCCTACAATGTCGACATACACCGCTACTTTACAACCTACCATGATCTTGGTTTGAAACAATTACGCGGCTATTTTAGTTGGCGAACAAACATCCGAAAAGGCATTTATAAAAAAATCACGACCTCACTTGCATACCTATATTTGTATGAGTTGGTTAATGGCATAGGCACATCATCCGTGATAGACAGCCTACAAAAAATAAAAGCATTTGAAATCAATTATCTGGACTCCGGTATTGGAGATAATCGTATACGCTTAAACAGCCATAAATGGTTGTTTGAACTAGCAGTAATAAATGGTATAGAACCAGACACGACGTATCAGTACGCTGATACCGAAAAATTACAAAGAGATAATGCAATCATGATTTTAGGTGATCCAGAAAAGCATGAAGACAAAGCAGTATTTGATGCGCTTTGTCTTTTTGGAAGACATAAAATTTTGGCATCAGCTGTCCTTAAAAAACATGAAAAACACGGCACACAGTTATTCGCTCAAGTGTGGCGAACAGCTATAAAAATGGATAATAACTTATTTTCTGCGTGCTTTGGCACAATACATTCTCATCTTTGGTACCCTCTAGGCAACGCCGTATATTACCAAGTAACGCCACAACAGCCACTTATATACAAGTTGAATGATATCCGAAAATATACCTACAAAGATAATGCGTGGTACGAACAGAGTTACCAAAAATTTAACTTTCATCAAGAAAAGTTAGATGGTCTTTTGCGTGAAACAGATCGTATGTTACGACTTTATTTAAAAACTGGTTATCCTTTAAAAGCACGAGATGCAGAAACCTGGGCAGCACCGTACGTTAAAACTGTCATTGCAGCTGACCGTGATTCTCGTTTGAAAGCAGATAAGCCTAAGGTTACCATTCAATTTTCAAATTTAGATAAAATTAGAAGCGATGCGTTTGAAACACGAGACAGTTTGTTAACTGACGAAGAAAAAGATACTTCTGAAAACGTATTACCAAAGCATAATAACATATTGCCATCCACTGAACAGACTGGCCTCGAAAAAATACCTGTTATTGATTCAGAGCCTACGCTGTCACTAAGCAAGACCCAGTTAGAATTATTAAGCTTATTAGTTCGAGGCGAATCTGTCACAGACATGATCCGTGATATGCATGGCATGCCTGAAGTGATTACCGACACGTTAAATGAAACGCTTTTTGATGACATCGGCGACTCAGCTCTACAATGTGACGGCGATACCATCTTTCTTATTGAAGACTATCGGGACGATTTAATTGAAATAATTAGGAGAAATATGAAATGACAAAACAAACTCAAAAAGTACCAAAGCGCATTGCACAAACAGTATTAAATTCCTTAAAGGGTGGTGTTGTCCCTAGAATTGGACTACCTTACGTTACGGTGGGTAGAAAAAATGAAATTCAGGCACTTTTACACGATGTCGATATCATATCAGAAGGCGGTGCATCTTTTCGCTTCGTTGTTGGTAGATATGGCTCAGGTAAAAGTTTTCTGATGCAAACGATTCGTAATTACGTGATGAACAGTGGCTTTATTGTTGTCGATGCAGATTTATCACCAGAACGACGTCTTCAAGGATCAAAAGGTCAAGGTCTTGCAACCTATCGCGAATTAATTAGTAATCTATCTACAAAAACAAAACCTGAAGGTGGTGCACTTAACTTAATTTTGGATCGTTGGATTAGCAGCGTTCAAACAAAAGCAGCCAGCGACAGTGGCCTAACCCCAGGTGATCCTCGGTTGACTGCGATGGTAGATCAAAATATTTACACAGTCACTTCCTCAGTCAGTGAACTTGTATACGGCTTTGAATTTGCTAAATTACTTTCTTCCTATTATCATGCCTATGTCAACGCCGACGATGAACTGAAAGCAAAAGTCATCCGCTGGTTCCGTGGGGAATATGCTTTAAAACGTGAAGCCAAAAAGGACTTAGATATTAATATTATTATTACAGATGATAATTGGTATGAATATTTAAAACTTTTCGCTGCTTTCTTTAGATTAGCTGGTTATTCTGGCATGCTAATTATGATTGACGAGCTGGTAAATATCTATAAGATTCCAAATAGTATCACGCGTCAATATAATTATGAAAAACTGTTAACGATGTACAATGACACACTGCAAGGTAAAGCTAAATATCTTGGTATCATCATGGGAACTACTCCACAAGCTATAGAAGATAAACGTCGCGGTGTTTATAGTTATGAGGCCCTGCGTTCTCGTCTAGCTGAAGGTAAGTTTTCAAAACCAGGCGCTAGAGATTTGTTGGCCCCGGTCATCAAGTTAGAACCATTAACAGCTGAAGAGATGCTAATTCTATGTGAAAAGTTGGCTATTATGCATGCAGATCTCTATAGTTATGAAAAAAAGATGACAGACGATAACCTCGCCACCTTTATCCGAATTGAATATGAACGCATCGGAGCAGATTTAAATATTACCCCACGCGAGATTATCCGTGATTTCATTGAGGTATTAGACATTTTATATCAAAATCCAAATCTATCCATTGACACAATATTTGATTCTGATGAGTTTTCTTATGCCAAATCAGAGGCTGTTTCTAACAAAGTGGCTGACAATTTTTCTGAATTTACAATTTGAGAGGTATTCACATGGATATATATAACCGATATGCGCCTTTTATTCAAGACTACATTTACCGGTCTGGCTGGCGAACCCTGCGCGCTGTTCAAAATGCGGCCGGAGATGCCATTTTTAACACAGATAAGAATGTTCTTTTAACGGCATCTACTGCTTCTGGGAAAACGGAAGCTGCTTTTTTCCCTATTCTAAGCCTACTTGATGAACAACCATCAAGCTCAGTTGGAGTACTGTATATTGCCCCCTTAAAGGCTTTGATCAATGACCAATTTGGTCGATTAAATGAGCTTTGTGAAGAAGCTGATATTCCAGTCACACGTTGGCATGGGGATGCCCCTCGAAGTCAAAAGCAAAAATTACTACGCAAACCAGCCGGTATTTTACAAATTACACCGGAGTCCTTAGAGGCTTTGATGATAAACAAGTCTATGGAAATCCCTGCCCTTTTTGGTGATTTACGCTTTATTGTCATTGATGAGATACATTCACTTTTACGTTCGGATCGTGGTGGACAAACCTTTTCGCTAATTGAACGCCTCTGTCGACTATCGGGCAGTAATCCAAGACGAATAGGATTATCAGCTACAATCGGAAATCCAAAAGCAGCGGGTAAATTTCTTGCCGCAGGTAGTGGCAGAGAAACTATCATCCCAAAGTTTGACGGTGGAAAAGAAGTATGGCGACTGTCAATCGAACACTTTTTTAATTCAGAACCACAAGCTAACGAGACGATAAATAGCGTGATAACAGCCCCACCTACCTCTGCTTTAGAACCTGCCACAGATAAAGCTCCAAAGGCAGCAAATCCAGGTATAGGCTATATTTTTGAACATACACGTGGCAAAAAATGCCTCATTTTTACTAACTCGCGAGAAGAGTGTGAATTAGTCTGTCAAAATTTACGGCAGTACTGTGAAGTCAACAACGAACCGGATCGTTTTCTTATTCATCACGGAAACCTTTCAACAGCCTATCGAGAAAGTGCTGAAGAAGCCATGAAAGATGCTGATTCTCTCATGAGCGTCTGTGCCACCGCAACACTAGAACTTGGTATCGACATTGGTAGACTAGAACGCGCCTTTCAGCTAGATGCACCATTTACGGTTTCCGGATTTTTACAGCGTATGGGCAGAACCGGCAGAAGAGGTGACCCTTCTGAAATGTGGTTTGTTATGCGCGAAGACCACCCAGAAGCTCGTGCTATGCTACCAGATTTGGTGCCCTGGTACCTTATTCAGGGTATCGCTCTCGTACAATTATATATCGAAGAACGTTTTGTAGAACCACCCAAAACAGACAAATTGCCTTTTTCCCTGCTTTATCACCAAACAATGAGTACATTGGCATCATCTGGCGAAATGACACTTGCTGAACTTGCTTCACGCGTCCTAACGCTTTCTGCTTTTCATCGAATTAATCAAGAGGACTTCGGAACTTTACTGCGTCATCTGATCACAATCGATCATATCAATCGTACCGAAAATGGCGGTGTAATTGTTGGTCTTGCTGGTGAACGTATTGTTAACAACTACAAATTTTATGGGGTCTTTCAAGAAAACATCGAATATACAGTCCGTGCAGGATCAGAAGAGTTAGGTACAATTGTCAAGCCACCACCAGTCAGTGACAAGATTGCCATAGCAGGACGTGTATGGGTTGTCGATGAAGTTGATCACAAACGTCGTGAGGTATACTGTACGCTCGTTAAAGGTAACAAACCAGCCTACTTTGGAGATGTCGCTGGGGATATTCACACCAGAATCCTAGAACGTATGCACGATGTCCTTGCAGAGCAAAAAGACTATTCCTACTTAATGCCACAAGCTAGAGGCCGTCTAGCAGAAGCCAGAGAAACGTTTAAAAAGGCAGAAATGGCTAATCGTCCACTGGTTCATCTTGGTGGCAAAATGTGGGCATTGTTTCCATGGCTTGGCAGTTACGCGTTCCTTGCGCTTGAGCGGTTTCTGAAAATCCGTTGTGGTAAACGTCTTGGGTTGAAAGGCATGAATTCATCACGACCATATTACCTACAATTTACCATGTCTGTCAGTGAAGCAGAATTTTATAAAATCGTAGCAGAAGAAGCAGCTACCGATTTTGATCCTTTGGCATTGGTATATGAAAAAGAAGTGCCTGTTTTTGAAAAATATGATGAATATGTACCAGAAGAATTAATTCGTAAAGGATTTGCAAACGGTATCTTAGATCTCAAAGGAATGCAAAATCGCGTGCTTAGTTGGCAAAAACATCTCTAAACAGAGATTCTAAAGTATCAATGTGATAATAAACTAATTAGTTATCTACTTCAACAACGCTACTAAATCATCCGGCACATGACGTGGTCCTCTGATAGAGGTCGCGCCATGTTTTTTTAATTTCTCTAAGGTAAATGCTTGCTCATCATACGTTGTTATCAAATGTAAATGCATCATATACTTCATCGAAATATGCTTATCATGATGCGGATAAGCATCCTTGGCTTTGACAACTAAACATTTATAAATGATCGCTTAAATTGGCGCCGTAACAGACACACAAACAACATCATTTTCTTTAATATATATGTATAAAAAAGAAGGCTCGCATTACGAGCCTTCTTTTTTTGAAAACTTGAAAGTTTCCGAGACTATTCAAATTAAGTTCATCACATTTTTCCTAGTACTAATCATGTCTAATCGCACTGTTCAAATTCTTATGATTAAAAAAATAGATACTAAAAGCTACTGGAACAATTAAAATCATAACTGGAAAAAGTAATTTTATTGGTAAAATATTTGTAATAATGCCACCTAGAATTGGTCCTAAAGACATTCCTATGTCACTCCCCAAATAGTAAGTTGCAGTAGCCAGCCCCTGTTCTTGCAAAGGCGCTAATAATAGAGCTGTAGACTGGCAAACAGAAACCATTGTTCCAAACCCAATGGCCATCAAAGCCGCAGCTAACGCCATCTCTAAATTGTTATGCATTATGGTTAAGAAAAAAAGATAGCCCACAGTCACAATCATACAGATATAAAACCAAACACCAAAGGGAATACTGTCAAAATAGTTTTTTAATAAAATTCGACTAAAAATCAAAACAATTGAATAAATTACAAAAAATAAGCTAACAGTAATATTTAGATTACTTGCTCGAACATACATTACAATGTCAGCCTGGACCGCAAAATATGGAATAGAAATTAAAGCAAAAATTGATGCAACTGGTAATGCACTTCGTTGAATCAGCTTAAAATGTGTCGCTTCCTTACGAACGAAAGATGGCATGGCTCGATTATCAATAAACTGAATTGTGATTACCACGGCAATCGCACTGACAGCGGCCAAAAGAAAAATCATTTTATACCCTACTTTTTGATATATCTCAAGTGACAAAACTGGGGCAACTGCCATAGAAAGAGCGTTTACCAACCCATAATACCCCATCGCCGCACCAACACGTTGGCGCGGCACCAAGAAAGCCAACCAGGTTGCCAAGCATACAGTGCATAAGACAAAACCAACCCCATTAATGACTCTAAAAAAGAATAACCAAGCAGTATTAAAAGAAAACATATATCCAAAATCACTAATGGCACATAGAATACCACCAATAAATGTTAACCCATATTTTGATATTTTATCGGTAAGATTTCCAGCAATAGGTCTTAAAAATAATGAAGTAATACTCATAATACCAACAATTAAACCTGCTAGAGTACTAGTAATACCTAAATGTGTAACATAGCCACTGATTAACGGATTTACCGACTGAATACTAAATTGATAGAAAAAAGTGGCTATCATTACATAAATAACGTCTTTAGAAATAAATGTTTTTCGGTCCAAGTCCTTGTATCTCCCTTTATTCGTTCTAAGTCCAAGAAAATCCTCAAATGTTTCACAATAATATATAGTTTTCTCCACCAATTATTCAGAAATGCAAAATCTATAATTAATCCGAACAAAATTTAAAAGGTCAAAAAATTATGTCTTGCTATCAAAAACAATCACCGCTAGTTTTAGCTTTCGGTCGTCTGCGGAAGCGAGAAGCCAACACATCTTTAAACTGTTGTCATACTTGTTATCTCCAAAAAACACCAATTTGAGTCAGCTAGCCAACAATGAATTGACCTCCACTTTTTGCTATAAACTATTAAGGACGGTCTATTCCTTTAAATATTTCAAGAATATCCAAACTATGTTCTGTAGCATTATAAGGCATGTTTCCAATTCCTTTAGCACTTATTTTATCTACTTTAACAGCGTCCCAAGTAAGATCGGAATGACCTTCCGCCATATCTAATAACGTGTCTTTAATATAATTGTCCCGATCAATTTGTTCTTGACTGGCATTAGGGCTAATCTGTCCAACAATGCCGTACATCTCTGTTCCATGGACAGCGACTTCCGCTCCTTTGACAGGTGCAACAACTAACACATGTGATGTTCCACCTGCATTAGCATGAGCCACTGCTCCACGAATTTGAGGTAATGTAAAGGATAAATGCGTTAATAATAATCCCCTTACCTCTACAGGCTTCAAAGTATCATCAGCAAAGGAATTGATTACTTGCTGGGCTCTAGATAAAGGAATACGCATACTGTGGGCAAATTGCTCTGTAAGCCTGTCAAGGGTCACTGGATCAAAATCTTTTGTCCGATTTAAGACCCAATAAAAAGTTTCTTCTGTGGTACTACTAAATAGAATATCTACATCTTTGTGTTTCCCAGATTCAAGAACATGCATCGGGTGATCAGCTATAACCCCATTTATTAGTTGACTATCGTCAGTAACAGCTATCACATCATTGTCAATGCCATGTGGAGTACCCGGATCAGGTGATTGAGTTGCATTCATTGCTTCAGCTAATTCATAAGCATCGACCTGTAATAAGTGCTCTGGATTATTAACACAGTCAAAATGTTTTAACACTTTTAGAGCACGCTCTTGCGCCACCCATTGAGGCACTAATCGAGAAGGCATACCAGAAAAAGCTGCTAAATGATGATAAAGATTGTCAGCACTAGGCGCTGATAATAGTTCTAATGATGAAAAAGCACCTGCACTATGTCCCGTAACTGTGACATTATTAGCATCACCGCCAAAATAAGCAATATTTTTTTGAATCCATTTAAGAGCCGTTATTATATCTTTAAGACCAAGGTTAGTTGCATCTTTTAATTTACCACCATACTGTGCTAGTGATAACCAACCAAACGGTCCAAGGCGATAATTAATAGAAACGCCTATCACACGACCAGTACTAGCTAGTCCTGATACGTCAGAAACTGCTTGTGTATTTGATCCTAACACCCAGCCACCACCAAAAATATAAACAACAACTGGTAATGGTTCCTCCCCCATGTCTTCAGGGGCCCAAATATTAAGGTTTAGACAATCTTCGCTAAGTCCGCTAACGGCTCCCAGCCAACTTGTATCGCCAGCCTGCAAAGGTGCTGGTCCATACTTAACATACTGCTTTGTTTCATCAAAAGGAACCAACTCTGGTTCAGCAAATCTTTCAGCTTTGGCATAGGGAACGCCTAACCAACTGTGTACTTTATGTGTCGTCATTTCTATCTACTCCAATTTAAATTATTTATGTTATCTGACTGATTATTCCGATTTGTATTAATAATTATTCTTGTAAAACTTTTTCGCAACATCAAGGTCAATGCGAAGCAAACTCTATTTTGTCGGCATTCTTTTGTAAATCACTAATTGTGTATATTTTGTGCCTTCAAAATAGTTAAGAGAACTGTTTCAGTATATCGTGAATAAAGGTTAACTTCACCTTTTTAAACAATACTTTTAGCTTTACCAAAATCCATATCCATTGGTCGAATAAATGACCAAGTTGAGTGGATTACTTTCCAGCCATCTTCTTCTTTTTGATAAACTTCAATACAATTGTATTGCATATCAATCAACGTCGTTTTTGCATATAGTTGATATGTTAAAACAGCCATATCATCGACTGCTTGCACTCGTGGATATTCAAAATCGTAACTGTCAGCAAATAGTTTTCCTTCAACATTAGCTAAAACTGATTCTTTTATGTCTTCATAACTATCAACACGTCTTTTAACAGCACCGTCAAAATACGAAAACTGTTTTTGTGACCAAATATTTAGGTAACCCGAAGTGTCCCCTTTGAACCACTTATCCAACGCACCCTTTTCTAGTGCAATAATCTCTTCATTTAATTTGTTATTTGTATTAATCATTTTTTCTCCTTATTTATAAATTGGTCAGATTTCATGCCATAGCGATGTGCCTCTTGAATATCTCCCAGTTTGAATACCTTTTCAAGGTCTCTACTGAACCCCCCATCATGATAAAAACCTGCTGATCTTTTTTTAATTGACTTTTTTTGAAGTGGCATAAGCTTCATCAACAGCCTCAATAATTAGTACTTGCGGTATATTATCAACATAGACTATCTCGTTACGTCACAGTCAACCAAAAAGCATTAATTGAATCCGCTTAAGTATATTGACTATCCTTAAGCGTAACAGGTTACAATTTTTAAGAATAATTCCCGCGTTAACATTATTCTTCATTTTGATACCATTTATTGGTGTTGGCAACATTTACACGACCGAATTATGTTTGAATTCTCTTTGAAAATAAAAAAAGAAAGACCAATTCGAAAATGAATTGGTCTTTCCAAAATTTACCCACCAACACTCGTTGACATAGGGGTCTTAAGACTTCTTCTACTCATTCTATAATCTTAGAATTTTACTTTTTAGCCTTTTTTGATTTTTTTCTACCTATCATAAAGATAACTGATGTTGCGAGTAATGCAGCACCTAATAACGTTACCAAAAGACTTGTTGCCTCATTTGTTTGAGGAAGATTTCCTGTATCACTCTTTGTATTATTTGCTTTGCTTACTGTATTTGAGTGAGTGTTTCCTTCAGGAACATCCGTCAACGTTTCTGTTGTTGTATTTCCTTTTGAATTATCTGTTGGTGGTGTTACCGGCGGTGTCACTACTGTTTTATCTTCATCTTTAACATAAACATACGTGACTGTTTGTGCCGTATCCGTGAAGATACCTTTAGCATTACTTGGCGCCTCTTTCAACATCCAACCTGAAAGTTGTTTCTCTTTAGATGTATATGCGTCACCAATCTTACCAGAGAATGTTACTGAAGCTGATAATTCATTACCATCTTTATCAACATATTTTACAGTGACATCTTTAGCAGCTGATCTCGTATAAACATACGTAACTGTTTGAGTCTTATCTGTAAATGTTCCTTCTGCATTTTTAGGAGTCGTTTTAACATTCCAACCTGCAATACGTTTAGCAGTTGTCTTGTATGAATCTCCTAATTTACCAGAAAGATTATCTGGTGTTGCTAGCTCGTTGCCTTTTTCATCTACATACTTAACTGTTACAGCTTCAGCATCTGTTTTTTCATACACATACGTAACTGTTTGGGCTTTATCCGTAAATGTTCCGTTGGCGTTACTTGGCGTTTCTTTTAACGTCCAACCTACTAATTCCTTAGCGGTTGTCTTGTAGTCAGCGTCAATTTTACCAGATAAAACATCTGATGTTGCTAACTCGTTACCTTTTCCATCTACATATTTGACCGTCACATCAGCTGCATCTGCTTTTTCATACACATACGTAACCGTTTGTGCAGCATCTGTGAATATTCCTTGTGCATTCTTTGGTACTTCTTTTAACGTCCAACCTGATAATACTTTGGCATCAGTTGTATAAGCATCCCCAACTTTTCCTGAAAGCGTATCAGCTTTAGTTAAATCATTCCCACTTCCATCAACATATCTAACTGTAACAGGGACAGCATCTGCTTTTTCATACACATACTTAACTGTCTGAGCTTTATCCGTAAATACTCCCGTTGCGTTTTCAGGTATTTCTTTTAATGTCCATCCTGAAATATTTTTAGCGGTTGTACTATATGGATTTGATACTTTTCCTGAAAGCACATCTGATTTAGCTAATTCATTTCCGTCTACATCAACGTATTTAACCGTGATATCAGCTGCATCCGCTTTTTCATACACATATGTGACTGTTTGTGCGGTCTCTGTAAATGTCCCACTTGCATTCGTTGGTGTTTCTTTCAACGTCCATCCTGAAATATTTTTAGCAGTTGTACTGTATGGATTTGATACTTTTCCTGAAAGTACATCTGATGTTGCTAATTCTTTTCCATCTGCATCGACATACTTAACTGTAACGTCAGCCGCATCCGCTCTTTCGTAGACATATGTGACTGTTTGTTTATCAGCAGTAAACTTACCACTTGCGTTACTTGGTGTTTCTTTCAATGTCCATCCTGAAATAACAGCAGCATCTGATGTATAAACATCACCAAAATCACCAGTAAGTTCTTTTGAATCAGCTACCGATTTACCATTTTCATCGACATATTTAACAGTCACTGGTGCAGAAGTTTTCTTATAAACATAGTTAACTGTTACTGCATCAGCCCCAAACTTACCAGAAACGTTACCTTCTACTTTTACAAAGTCGTAACCTGAAATCTCTTTTTGAGTTGTCGTATATGGATCATCGAAGTACCCACTTTGGACAACATCATCAGCAAGTTTATTACCATCTACATCTACATAATTTGCAGTAACATCAGCGCTAGCACGAATTAATTGTGTGCCTATTGCACCAGTTTCAACAACTTGCAACTTGTTAATTGCGATACCAAAACTGTTGTAAGCACCACGTGTTTCTTGAACAGCGCGTGACACTTTCGTTGTTTCAGCTGGTTTATTACTAATTAATGTTGAATCTGAAATTTCAGATTCTTTAGGCGCAACTAGATCAAATGATAATGTAACTCCCTTACCTTGGGCCCATTCAACTCCGTCATTAAGCGTAATTTTGTATGAATGAATGGTTGACCAATCAGCTACTTTATCAGCTGTTACCCAAGTTGCATCTTCAGCCCCAGTTGGGTCAACAATTTTAGCCGTTCCTGCTGGATAATTTGTATTCTTATCTAATATACCGGCACGTTTAGGATTTTTAGATGTACTATATAAAACAGTCATCTTATTTTCCCATGCACTTGGTAAAGTAATGGCCCCATCTAATTTCATTTCATAAGCCGAATTACGTGCTGCACCATCGGTAATATTTGAATCTCCGACAGATGGTAAAACATCTAAGAACTGCATTGATGTAATTTTATCATCTGTATTATTTGTTAATGTTGCTTGATAAGTGGCTTTTTTGCCGACTGTAACATTACCTAAATCGCCAAACTTATCATCTTTATCACCTTTAATACTTGCATCAACATCAATATTTGATTCTTGATTTAACACATATGAATTACCTGTTTTAATAATTGGTGTGTCTGTTTTACCATCTTTATCAATATCATCTGTATCAACAGATTTTACTGTATCCGTTAAAAGTGGTTCATCACCTGTCGGTTTCACAGCTGTATAATCAGTATCACCAATTGTTCCTGTCATGTTAAATGTCATATTAGGTGTCGCATCTTTTGAAATATTAATTTTAAATTGACCATTAAGGAATTTACCGGCTACTAATTTGTCGCCATTCATTGTTACTTTAACGAGTTGTCTTCCAGTACCTTTGTAATCCTTATCATATAATTCAGCGCTATAGTTCGTTGAAGCAACGCTTTCTTTGAACGTTACACCTGTTGGTAATAGCACATAACTCAGATAAGGTCCTGATAAAGGTGAAATTGATGCCTTATTATTTTCTATTGAAGTTAAGACAGTATTTTCACCTTCATTAACTGTACTTCCGACTGTATTTAGTAAACTAACTGAAGCTTTAACAACTTTTGTTTCACCGGTTGTTTTTGCTGCGACTTCAACGTGACGAGGCGCAATTCGATCTGTATAAACCTGACCATTTTCACCCTTAAATGCCTCTGCCCATGGGTTAGATGTGTAATCAACATATCGAGCTGCTTCAAAACCTGTTTCATCAGGTGCCTGAACGCCATAGAAAGTCATATCCATTTTATTAGTTATTTGACCAGTGAATCCTTTATCAATCGTTGCGTTAACTTTCATCCCGCTATTATACAATCCAGCTGGAGCCATTTTAACGGTTTTTTTACTTTCTGGATCATAGGTTGCAGATGCAGCTATGTCTCTATTTGCTGGAACTTTTGTTATCTTCTCATCATGGAACCACAGCCAAATATTAGCCACTTTTTTCCCATCCGGAATACCTAACTGAGCACGTGTGTAATTGGCGTTAGTCTTCATATCCATATTGAGTAATGTCCAGTTATCATCAACTTTTCCATCTGTTTCGTATTTTACCAACATAGCAAATGGTACTTTAGCTTTTGTTGGTGAAAAAGTTGGTAAATTATTGTTTGGCATGTAATAAAAATTACCCGTTGTAAAACTATCAAGATTTAAATGCGTATCCACATCATAATAAATATTATAATAAGAAAATCCAATATAAGGTGATGTCGCATTTTGTGAGGATAATGTTAATCCATAACTTAGATAAGCATCATCGTTAACTGTCACATCCGGGTCAATTAATGTAGCTGATGCCACGCCACCGTTTCCATCTTTTGGTCCTAAATGATTAGTTGGAAATGCTGATCCACCAGGAATTGGAATTGGAACTTCCTTAGGATCATTGGGCATAACCATAACCGTTGATTTAATTGGTGCTGTACTATTTACACTACCATCAAGGAAAGTTGCTGTTGAACTCACTGTATTCGTTATCTGTGAATAATAGGCAGCCTTGTCAGTTACTTTTGCTTGGATAGTCACATTTTTTTCAAAGAAATCAGTCACAGCTGCTTTTTGTTCAGCGTAACTTGGTGCTGTATATTCCCAGGTTAATGTTCTACCATCTGTACTGACACTCGGTTCTTGTGCGCCATCTTTTACACCATAGTAGTCTATTCCAGCGCCTAATTTATAGGTCACGTTAACTTTAGAACCTTCTTTAACATACAGTGCGCCTAATTCCTTTTTCGGCGCACTAACCCCTACACCATAGTTTACAATATCGCCACGATTAGGATTATTATATGTTTGTCCTTCAATACTAGTAACTTTATTTGTCATAGCATAATTATTATTTGCTGTTATATTAATTGAAGTTTTAGAATCATAGCTTTTATTTTCGCCATTCTGATCCGTTCCAGTAAATGTTGCTGCTGTGTCTAATTTTGTATTAGGCATAATTGCGCCATTTGCTGTTCCTATTTTTATAATTACTTTATTTGCTGTTCTTGCATTAAGCGTATCAAAATGATAATTCAATACACCTTTATCTTTATCATAAATTGGTGTGACGCCCGCAATTTTAAGTTCTGATAAATCTTGCGTAAATGTCATATTTTCATTTAAATTACTTGGTAACGTAACCTTTATATCGGCATTGGTAAATGAGGTGTTCTTACCTGAAATTTTAAAATATAAATTAAAATTAGCCAATTGGCCAGCTTCAATCGTATCTTTCTGTGCTTCAACTGTAAGATCCGTATTTGTATCTCCAGTACGAGTCATACCTGTCTCTGCTTTTGTCGCTTTTTTAGCAGTTGACGCCGTAGCTGCTTTTGAAGATGACGTTTCTGTCGTTGGATTAAGGTCCTGCGCAAACACAGAAGATAATGGTAATTGCGTGAACAACGTTATCATTGTTGTTGCGATAGTTAGCCCCTTTTTCATTTGTCATGCCCCCTTGTAAGTAATAACCTATTAAATAATATGCCGCCCCCGGCACAAATTAATTGTAACATCACAACAATCTTATGTAAACGTTTACGGCTTGCACTATTTAATCGTCTTTCCAAAAAAATAAAAGGGCATCGAAATCCTATTAAAAATGGATTTTAATGCCCTTTTATACTACCGTAATTCTAACTTACCACATTTATTAAATCAGACGTGGTCATTTAGAAATAAAACGTTCGGAACCAACTATGTTCACCCTCATATTTAAATACTGACAAATCAAAACCTGATAATGCGTAACTAGTAAACATGACTATAGCGCCAAACCAGATCAGAAATAAACTAATTTTCAACCAATTACGTCTTATATATTCAATCATTTTAAGCGACCTCCTTCAATTGTCTTCTGAATAAACGAATTAACCAGCGTGTCAGACTAATCGAATATTTAATTAAATATTTCGTTGAATACCAGGTCATTGCGATGAATAAAATACCAACACCTACAATTACAAAACTTACCCCAAATTGCATCAATCCAACGTTAAAACCTTGATTAAACATATCAAATGGCGATAGTCCTAAACTAATCACGCCACTGATAATAAATGAGGTAGCGATTACGCCTGCAATCATTGGTACTAACCATATTAAAAAATAAACTGTGGCAATTAGAATAGCAGCCGTCAGCAATAGCGGTCCCCATACAGGTGCTCCTAGGATAAGTAAAATGACAATCAAAACGATTATTGGTGTCGATAACTTTTTTTGTATTTTTGGTCGGTCATTTTGAATCAAACGTATCGCAATTTGACTTGGATTTTCTAAACTTAGAATAATATCTGTCACAGATTCGCCCGCTTCTAAACGGTCATCAATCATCTCGTCATAATAATCAAGTGTATTATCAATGTCTGCCGCTTGATAATGTTTAAGTTCTTCTTCTAGCTCTACAATAAATTTTCTCTTACTCATCGTTACACTCCCTTTATGTAATCGTAAACGTTTATTACCTGTTGCCAATCATCTAAAAATTCTTGAATATCTACTAATCCCGCCTCAGTTATGTGATAATATTTTCGCAATCGACCATTGTGTTCAACACTGTAACTCTCAATAGCGCCTTGTTTTTCTAGTCGTTTCAAAATGGGATAAAGAGTTGAATCTGAAAGTTCAATCACGCTTGAGGTGTCTTTAATAATTTGGTAACCATAAGAATCTGATGTCCTCAGCGTCGCTAACACGCAAAATTCTAATAACCCTTTTTTCATCTGTATATTCATCAACTCACTCCTTTCAAAATCAATACTATACGTTACATAGTATAATGTCAAACGATATATTATTTTATCCAAAAAAATCGACAATGTCAGTAAGACAACATTGTCGATTAAGTGGATTATTAATAATAGCTTTACTCTGTAGAACTGCCAAAAAGTTCATTGTAAGGCTATTTATTTTTTGCTTTAAAGTATTGTACAATTGGTCTCAATAAGAATATGCCTAACAGATAAATCCTAACATCATAAAAAATCGAACTGACTAAACTATCTTTAATAAAGAATGACAAGATTATTAAACATAAAGATAGGCTACCAAGAACAGAAAGGGTTTCATTCATATAATCTTTATATTTTTTCATTTTCATATCCTAACTAAAGCTATTATTTTTTTCAAATTGATAATAACACCTCGTTTTATCTTTGTCTATTTTAAACGATCTTATCAATTTAACCAGTAAGAAGACAGATAAGATTACATCAAATTAATTTTGTAGTATATTAAAATAAATATTAATTCATATCATTATGAAGGGTGGTCCTATCAATGAAAAAAATATTTAAAACTGATAACAATCAAGTGAAGTGGCTAATGAGAATCGGTATCGCACTCTGTATATTGGGCCCATGGATTGCCTTTTTAAATGGAATTGTCGGCTTATCTTTAGCTGGTTTAGGACTTTCTGCTGTTACAGATTCTATTCTCAACTTACCCTTCTTTCAGAAAAATTTTTTTTACTGCTTATTATCAATCCTTTTAATGCTATTGGTTGCTATCATCATTCTCATTTATATCCTTCTAATCATACTGCTACTAAATATACAATTTTAATCATAAACACTGTAAAAATGATTCTTCAATTAAAAAACTAGCTGATAAACCCAAATTAGGTTTATCAGCTAGTTTTCAGTTTTTAATGTCATAACTTTGATTCTGTTTCGTTCGTTTAATCATATAGTGTACATACATTGCAGAGTTCGCAATGGTCACTAATACCGTTATACTCACAATTTCTGGAAAATTGTTAAATATTAAGCTTAATATTACACCCACTATAGTTGTCGTTGTAAAGAATCCAATGACCACATTACCCAATCGTAAGTATTTTTTATTATACGGACTGGTTAAGAATAACCCTAAATAAAATAACGATATACCTAAATATAGACATAGTACTGAAAAGTTTTTAGGTATTTCGATTTCACTAATAAAACCTAACGAAATAGTGACTAAACTTAAGCCAAACAAGACAAAGTAATGAATATAAATTAATCGAATACCTGTTTCACCCGAACGATTTTCATCAATATAATGATCCATTTGAGTAATATAGGTCATAAAAAGTGCACCGATAATCATGAATATTAAAATTGAATAAAAATTAAATGTTTTAACGGTGAAATACGAGGCAATACCGAGAATACTTTCTCCAAATGTAATAATTGTTAATAGTGTTAGACGCTCTAATATATGTGGAAAATTAAGTGGGTGGAGTTTCAAAACTGAACCACCAAGAGCTGGTAATATCCAACTCACTGCAATACCCAGCAAGAATACCGCAATGCCTATGTTTAGTGGCAAAAAGGAGCCAATAAATACGAGTAATGTTCTTGTTGCAACAATCAACATCATTAGTTTAGCAATTTTTTTATCATCCTTTTTAGCAGCTGTCAGGTATACCGTGCCATATTGAACAACTAATACTGTGGATAATAGCCCTGTTGCAATTGCAAATGGTTGGAACCAATTATGGATATCCCCCTCAAAAGCATTGGACATATAAAGTAAAATTGCCATATCAATCATAAAAAGAATAATATCAGTCATCGAGTTTTTTCTATATCGATTAATAAAAACACTCTTAATCATCCATGTGTTAATAAAAACGACCATTACCACTGAAAAGATAATAAATGCACTAATCATACTTGATGTGCTTACTTGAAAATGATGAAGTAAATCCGTAGCTTGTGAAATTGCGTATGCAAAGACTAAATCATAAAATAATTCAGGTAATTCAACTTTCTTTTTTCTGACTTGTTCTACCATTTTAATTCCCTCGTTTTTTTAAAATTAATGAGTTAGATTACTCTACAAATCGTTTAAATACTACTAAAGACATTTTATTATAGCACCTTTTTCCAATTTATCTGAACTATATGAATAGCTAAATAAAAGAACCATCTGGATAAGCACTTTTAGAGAAGCAACTATCTAGATGGCCCTTTATTAATTTTGTAGATACAATTAATAAACGATTATATTTTAAAAGAATCTCTTAATTAATAAGAATCTTTGCCGTTCCTATAAATATCATTACCATCATAGATCTTATCGTTCACTTTAAAATGATTATCCACTTTAATGACAATGTCATTCCCAATCCAATAATTTTTTGGCGTCAATTTTAAAAATCCAAGTTTATTCTTTGCTCCCGATTTGAAACTTTCCATCTCACTTTTATTTATCTCACTCCGTACATACTTAGTCACGCCATCTTGAAATTTAATCACTAAAAATAAATTTGGTAACATGCCGACTTCGTTTATGCTAGGTATCCCATTGTTAGCCATTAGTATGCCTCCTCTTTACTAATCGTTTTTCTCGTATCCACTTTCGTTGTAAGACGCTTAAGTAATACATTCAACCTATATAAAAAAACAAAGTACTGATTACTCAGTACTTTGTCTACGTCTGAAGTATTCTCATCTCAAAAATACTTTCTATTTATTCTATCCATTTATTTGGTGCCATGCTTTTATTTGGGCTAAACGCTCTTTAAAACGTCGTTCCTTACCTTCGCTGGTTGGTTTATAATATCGATGTCCTGCTACGGAAGGTGGCATGGTACTCATAGTCGTTAACTTATCTTTGGCATAATGAGCTAATTCGTACCCTTTACCGTACCCTAGATCTTTCATTAATTTGGTAGGCGCATTACGTATTTGTAATGGTACGGGATCATTGGCCGTGGTTTTAACATCTTTAGCTGCAGCTAATCTTGCCTTATAAACGGCATTTGATTTAGGTGCCAGAGACAAGTAGGTTACTGCTTCCACTAAGTGAACATCACATTCAGGCATACCAATGAATTGGCATGCCTGAAAAACATTAATTGTCACATTGAGTGCATTCGTATCTGCTAACCCGATATCTTCACTTGCAAATCGAACAAGTCGCCGTGCTATATATATCGGGTCTTCTCCGCCTTCTAGCATTCGGGACAGCCAATAAATAGCAGCATCGACATCACTATTACGCATCGATTTGTGCAAAGCTGAAATTATATTATAGTGTTCTTCCCCATTTTTATCATAACGGACAAATCTTTTATTAATCAATTGGCTTAAATTATCCATCGTCACCGTAACGATATTATCAGCTTTTTCACCATTCAGAACTGCCATTTCCAAGGTATTTAATGCCATTCTGGCATCACCATCTGCAAAATTAGCAATCGCTTGAATTTCATCAGAACTAATGTGGATTGTTTGTTCTTCAAATCCGTCCGGGTTGCTGAGCGCGTTTTCGATTAATACAACAATATCTGCCTGTTTAAGCGCATGCAGTACAAATACTTTACACCGGGATAATAACGCTGAATTCACTTCAAAAGACGGATTTTCAGTTGTAGCACCGATTAAAGTAATACTACCTCTTTCAACATAAGGCAAAAATGCATCTTGTTGTGCTTTATTAAAGCGATGTATTTCATCGACGAAAACAATGGTTTTTTGACCAATTTCACAATCTAACTCCGCTTGTTTCATAATTTTTTTTATCTTACTAATACTACTATCAACTGCACTAAAGCTTAAAAAATTAGATTCAGTTTTACTTGCTATAATTTCGGCTAAAGTTGTTTTACCAACACCAGGTGGACCCCAAAAAATCATTGAAGGAACTTGATCACTTTCAATAATTTCTCGTAATATTTTGTTAGGGCCAAGTAGATTCTGTTGACCAACAAATTCTTCTAATTTTCGTGGTCGAACTCGACTGGCTAATGGTGAATTTTGAGGTTGATTAGAGAAAAGAGATTCCTGTTTCATTGATCAAACCACCTTTCTTTTAAGTCTGAATTTTTTCATGTTATACTTAATCATACACTGTACCGTTACGTTACAGACAATAAAGGAGCCTTATATGTTAAAAATAAGTGAGATGGCCAAATTAGCTAACACAACTCGCCGTACATTAATCTTTTATGACCAAGAAAATATTTTTAAACCTGCCCAAAAAAACGAATCTGGTTATCGTTATTATGATTATGACCAATTATACGATTTGCTATTTATACTTGGTTTACGTAGTTTAGATATTTCAGTAGCTGATATCAAGGAAATTAAAATCCATTCAAAAGGCGTACCAACACCTCAATTACTGAATGCTCAAGGTAAAATTGATAAAAAGATTGACGAATTAGTTAAAATTAAAAATGTTATCAACAAAAAAATTGAAGAACAATCTGTTACTAAGGACACTACCCTATATCAGCCCAAGATAGAAAACCGAATGAAAACAATTTTTTGGTGTTCTCGTCAATCCGTAGGTTGTACTGAGGAAGAAGTCGCTCAATTATTTTCAGAATTCTATAAACAATTAGACGCATTAGCTGTTATGGATACAACACAATCTGGATTTTTTACAACATTGGCTGTTGATAATCCAATCGGTTACGCTGAAGCGTCTTTTAGAGTTATCAAAGAAAAACTTACAGATGATCATGACGTTTTTATCCCAATCATGGAAAAACATGCAGGTAATTACGCATGTATTTTAGTGGAAAACAATGAAGCTGGTATCCATCAAGGATTAACTAAACTAAAATCATTCTGTCAAAAAAATAAGTTAAAAACCGCAGACTATTTATGGCAGCTTAATTCTGGCGACACCCTTATTAAAACTGGTTCCTCAAAATACGGCTGGCTTGAGTTTGCCATTTTGAATGAAAAGATTGAATAGACAAGAAAAAAAATTAGGCAACCTTCCTCCGGTTTAATACCGAAGACAAGTTACCTAAAGATGTGAAGTGAACCCAAATATTGGAAACTTAGAAACTACTTTTTTAGATTAGTTAAATAATTCAATCTGACACTCTAGTCGTTAGTAACAATAACCTGTCCGATTGGACGGTCTTTTTCCATCAAATAGCGATGAGCGTCTTGAATATCATCTAGTTTAAAAACTTTAGAAATCGGAAAGTGAAACTGTTTTTCATTAATAATATTAAACAACTCATTAACCATAGAACTATCAACATTAGATGAATCAAAAACTGTCGCGTACTTATTCGCCAAGTTGATGAACGGGTCAAAGTCTTTCCATAACCATTCCCCACTCAATTGACCAACTAACGTGTAAAACCCTCCTGTTTTAAGATGTGCTAAGGAATCCTCTACAGTTGTAGTACCTACCACGTCAATTATCACATCAAATTTGTTACTTGTTTCAATATGATTATCTTGATCTAATATGACTTCATTAGCTCCTAAAGTATATAGCAACTCTTTACGGTTGTTTTGCCTTGTTGTACTAGATACAGAAAGTCCAAATCCCTTTCCTAACAATAACGCAGCCATTCCAACTCCAGTAGTTCCACCACGAATTAATAAAGATTGACCTTCCTTAAATCGTGTTGCTTTTAAAGCCCCAAAAGCAGTATAGAAAGTTTCAGGATAACTGGCTAACTCTATCCAAGTTCCATTGAATGTTACAGGATAAATGATATTATCAGGAACTAAAGCATATTCTTGATAACTACCATCAAATTCACGCCCAAGGCCACCCATAAAAATTACGACCTTTTGTCCTTTTTCTAAGTTACTTTCCTGTGAAGGCTCATAGACCTCACCAACAGCTTCAACACCTATTACTCTCGGAAATTTAACTGAAGGTGATCCACCTTCTCTAGTTAGCACCTCATAACGGTGTACTGGAAAAGCATGAATCTTTATAACTGTTTTATTTTGAGTTGGATTTGGAATTGAGCGTTCGACAATTTCCAGTACTTCTGGGCCACCTGATTTTTTTACAACAACTGATTTCATAATAATTAACCCCCATTAAGTATTTTTTATACATTTACAATATACATAAATATATACTATCTTGTTACGTCACAGTCAAGTTAGAGTGCTCAGCAAATAGAATTATATCGATTAAATGCATTTTATTTAAATTGTTTAAAATAAAAACACCGCATAATACTTAGATTTTCGCCTAAATATTATGTAGTATTTTATTGTCTAAATAAAAGGTCTTCCACCTGCGAGCATTAATCCTAAAACACCCACACATAGGCAACAGATGCCTACCGCGTAGATGATACTTTTATTTAATTGCTTTTTATTTTTTCGTGCAAAGGTCATTTCAGTTAGTCCAATAAATATTAAGGCAACAACTAATTTAATGGCCGTTAAAATTGGATTTCCTTGCCATGCGTACCCTAGCAACATAATACCACTAGCAATTGAAATCAAATATCCCAGTCTCGTAATCATTTGATAAATTTTTGTATTAGTATTTGTAAAAATTGTGAGCGCCACTAGAACCGCTATCACAACCCAAGTAATCAAATGTATCCATAACCAAATCATAGTTAATCTCCTTTTATATCAATCTTACTGTTAGCTTATCATTATCCATCATTAAATCAAGGATTCAAAATTATTTAAACGATTGTGATTACTTTCATGCAAAAAAAATAATCCTTATACTAAAGGATTATCATTTTTAAGCTTATTCCCATTCAATTATAACGGTCGATTACAATCGTTGTTACAACGGCATTTATGCCAGTTTATTATTCATTGGCGGAGCTGCGGCGGAGCAACAGTCTGATTACCATTAAACTTCACCTTAGATTCCTTTGGTGCTGCATAGGTTATATGACCTGACATCATCTGTGCTAGTTCCTTATCTGCACCAACATACATGTGCGCATAGTGCCTTAACGTAATTTCCGGGGATGAGTGCCCCAGCCGTTTAGACAGAACAAGCACTGATACATTGAACTCATTAATCAAGTAACTAGCATGACTATGCCGAAGTCCTTTCCCTTGTATCGGGTGAACATTGGCCAACTTGGCGTACCGATGGATTATCCGCATGAGCGTTGATTTCAGCATCGGGCTTCCGTCATAGCTAAAGACAAAATCATCCTGCTTACCAAAACCATTCTGAGTTTGACGTTTTTTCCAAACACGGAGCACCTTCAAAGTATCCCGATCTATGGAGATAGTTCTCAAACCGCTATCAGTTTTAGTGTAGTCATGCCGTTCCCAATTTTGTTTGGTCTTGATTACCAGCATGTGAGTAACGCGTAATTGTGCATGCGTGAAGTCCACGTCCGCCCATTGTAGCGCCATCCCCTCATTAACACGAACACCCGTCATAAAGTAAACATACAGCATGACAAAGTTCAGGTGTTCGTAGTAGTCGCTAGTACAAATCTGGTTTAGTACAGCTTGAAACTCACTCTTAGTCCAATACGGCACCGTAGCACGTCCCTTAGGTATCGCCTTAACACGCTTTGACACATTACTAGGTAAGTAATTCATCTCAACCGCAAAATCCAGCGATTTACGAAACATACCAAAGACCAAACTTGCATAGCTCTGTGAGTAACCAGCATCTGTAAGCAGCCAGTTCCTAAAGCCCTGAACCTGCCTAACATCTAGCTTTCGTAATTCTATATCTCCAAATTTTTGTACGAAGACGTTTAATGAAGTCTTACGCGTTTCAAACGTTTCTTTTTGTACGCTAGCTTGGTATGCAGGAATATACGATTTTCGCATGTACACGCCATAGGTTAACGCATAGACGGTATGGCCGCTCTCGCGATCAAATTCTGCTTTCAGTCGTACAACTTCCCTGTGCGCAGCAGTCGCTGACTTGAACAACTGGCCATCCGCGTCTTTTTGACTCTTTTTCCGGATTCTTTTTCCGGTACTTTCATCCACCCCCAACTGTATATCATAGTAGTAGCGGCCATTTTGGCCACTGTATACACCAGCGAACTTAGTCTTTGGCATCGTCTGCATCCTTTCGAATGGATGCTCCAATAATTGCCTCAACCGCTGCAACCGGTACCCGACCTAGGCGCCGATTGGTATAAAACTCATATCCTTGTTGTACCATGCTCCGCTTTGCTTGTCTAATTAATTCAGCAGCAGTATTCTCACGATAACCAAGCGATATCAGGTCTTTCTTCGTAACCGTGTTGTTTTCCATTCAAGGGCCTCCTCCATTCCCAAAATCGACCGTATTTTTTAGTTTCCAGACGGTCTTTATATCGTTGTCCTGCGCTAACTTGCCATCGCTCGTAATATCAATCTGGTAAATTGCTACATCTGTTTCCAGCGCACTATCTGGGCTGTCCAAGTGCCCAACAACAAAATTCGGTCTAAAAATTGCGAAATAACTTTCATCTAGATCCCAGTAATCCACAGTCGGCTGCTTTAGTCCATGGCTCACAAAGTACCGTGGTTGATGATATGCGTGCGGTATTTGTAGAAGTTCTTTAGTTATATATTTGGTAATATAGTTAGCTGCCTTACGCTTGTCGGCAATATGGCTTACCGTACTAAAACCCTTTTCCCAGCTATCTGCATTGTATATCTGCAATCCCTTTTTCTTAATTAGCCGCTGACTCTTGGGGTAACGTGCAGGCGTTAAAGGTGGGGCAAGTCCGCCAGTAACGCCATGAAAATGAATTCTACCCGATGAAGGATGAAGTTCAGGAATAAATAGGTAGTCAAACCTACCGAACTTTTCGCGCTGATACTTCAACCAAGCACGCAGCCGCCTTCGTGCATACTCATAGTTCTTTGCATTCACCTTCGAGTCATCAAACGTAAGCGTCCAAAACAAATTGAACGAATTTGCCTCTAGATAGTATTTCACCTTTCTCTTAATCCTAAATGCCTGCTGCACGAGTTGGGTTTCATCACTATATGACACATTTATAGGCATATTCGACTCTGGATTTTTCAATAATTTTGGAGATTTGTGAACCCTTGGCACGCCATATTTCACAATTTCGATATGATCTTCAAATGTAATAACTTTGGCGTTGTACTCATACTCACCGCTATTCTTGCTCATTTTTTCAGCTTATCTTGCCTGTATGTCAAGTAACAGGCAAGTCCTCGCTGGCAGTCGCAGCTTGTGGCGTTCCGCCACCGCCACGCCTACCAGCAAGCATTGTAAGTGTTGCTTTAAACGGCAGTTTATCTTCATCATATTTTGGCGGTAAAAATGCTTTTGGCCCATCCCAATTCAAACCATCCAGCCAAATGACACCACCAAATTCTTTTGCATCAATTAACGGTAAATCATGGTGACTCTCTCCAAACACCTCCTGAGCTTGCTGAGGCGACGTTCTACCTAAGCTGATCCGCATCCCTAGCGAACTCCTGGCCTCTGTTGGGAGCGCAGACGCAGGCATCATTTGCCCCGCTACAATAACCGAGATAGAACTCTGCCGTCCCTTTGTAATCAAGGACAACAGTTTGGCGTTGAATTGGGGATATAGTTTGTCGGCTGTTTTCCTCTGCTGATCCTCAGCCTTCATGTTTGCAACCAGCGACAGTAGCTCATCGACAACAAGGAGAATCGTACCCTGATGAAATTTTTCGCAATGCGTAATATCCCGCTCATCATCGGGATCTGCATTTAGCTCCTTGTATCGCTGATCCATGATTTTGCACAATTCGTCAACGAGCTGAATTGCCTCTTCCGTATTCATGGCAACCTTACCAATACGCTTCATCGACTGACCCAAGAACGCTGCCTTACCATCGATCGTATACACGACATTATCGGGATTATTTACCAAGAAGGATATAATCAGGCCCTTTAGCAAACTAGTTTTCCCCGTTCCTGTTGGACCGACTATCAACCCCATCGGCTGTTTAGATGTTAGCGACATTCTGCCAGTCAATTGAATATTGATCTTTTCGCTTGTCTGCAACGCGTCCAAACGGTTGATTGTAATTCGCTCATCCTTATTGTGAGTTAGGTTAATTTCGATAATGCCGTTTCCAGACTTCTTATCACGAATTTCCCAGTAAGCTGTCGTCTCCTTGGTGAGGAATGCAACCAGGCGGCGTCCAATATCCGCTTCGAAATCCGAGCTGACACGGCCACCCGTTAGTAGCGTGATCTTAACTTCATCATTCGAGACCACATATCCCCATCTTACGTATGCGACATGGCCAGTCACGCCTTGCTTAATCAAATTAACGTTTTCCGAAAATTGCCAAAGCAAACGTTCCATCTTCCAACGTTCAACTGGCGAATATCTACTGTGGAGATATCTCCAAGCCCCAGCAAGAGACACAACTACTCCAAGTAGTCCAAGCATCAGGATAATTGGCCATAGATCTAATTCCGATTTTTGGCCAATTATTTTAGCCCACGTCCACTTAGCGCAGCTCCAGAGAATGATTAGCACTGTAACACATGCCCAGACCTTAAACAATAATCTTGACCGTACCTGCTTGCGTTGATCAACCTCATCAATGGATTCATAGATGCTCAGCTTCGCAGTATGCGTAGAGACTGGCAAAAATCTGCTAATTGTTTCCCTTGCGTTTTTTATCATTCAAGAACTCCTCTTCAAAGTCTCCTACTTGCTGGCCGGTAAAAATTCTGTACGCAGCTGCAATCAAAGACTCAATTCTTTTAACATCGAATGCGTCACGGTTCGTGAGACAATATTGAGCTTCATTCAAGTACGCCCAAACAGATAGCTTCTTTTTTTCACTCATACCTACGCCTACTTCCCATCGCTAATATTCATAACAAGCTTCACGTCACGCCAGCCACTAGTACGCCCCGCGCTCCACTTAAGCATTACCTTGGCGTCTTTCAATTCAATCTCTGTGCCCAAAAGTTCTGCCTCAGAAATTTCCAGCAGATCCTTCTCATCCCCAACAAGTTCCAGTGCATACGTCTTTAAGTCCTCTACCCCGTCGCCAGATTTCTCCAATGTTTTGGCAAGTTCAGCATCTACTATGTGGCATACTACCTTTGCGACCGATCCGTTGATTGGATCACCGTTATCTGCGTAGCGCGGACTTTTTGATACCGATACCACGCGAGCTGCTTTTGGCTTCTCAACGTTGCTAATTTCAACTTCTGAAAGTTTGACCTTGGCTAGTTTCATGCATTTCTCCTTTTCTGGATAAACATCCAACACAGTTTTAATAGACTAACTTTTATCAAAGGCCTTTGATTGACTACATCTTATCTTCAATTACGCCCAATATATATATCAGGCTTCGCCAATGTCTTGACACCCGAAAAACCGGGTATTGACGTATCGGAAAAGATGTGTATCAAAAAAGGCGAAGTTTTTAAAACTTCGCCCTAAGTGACTATTTTGATATTTGTTGGAGAAACCGATTCATTATCAGCGGTGTTACCCGATAATCAACAAATCTTTTTAATGGTTCACCAAGTTGCTTAAGTTCGAGAACCTCACCTAACCCTTCTCTCGAGACACCGCCAGAATCAATCTTATCTATTAGTGGGATTCCTGCGGCAATGCTTTCGTTATCAGCACTACTTTCGAAGTCAATTACTGTCGCTATTTTCGTTTCTTGATTCCGAACTCTTGTGAATTTGTCCCACTCATTCAGCAAGTCGCTTTTTATTCCTTCATATATTTGTTGAATCGTATTGTTCGGAATCCTAAGAGGCTGTGTCTGCTTTATATCATTAATAAGGCTACCTAGTCGGTTATTTTGGAATTGCGCTTCATTACACACTGACTCAAATACATTAGGCAGATAGTTTCTAATTTCATAATTAGACCCCCAAATGCACTCATACACATCCTTAAAATTCAAGGTATCTACAAATCGTAGATAGTACTTGGAAGAAGGCACTAGATAAGGATTCTGACGCGTATCCAATCGGGGAATAGGTGCGGTTATGGAGTCAACCATCGAATAACTTACTTCGTGTTGGTAACTTGGAGCCTCATTATACTCTTTTGCATTCTTGAACCCAGCAGTTTGATATTTGGATACGCCCTGCTCCTTCATACGCCGCTTGAGTCTTTCTGAAAACACCCTGTAGATAAACCAGACCGTATCTCCATATTCGCCGAATGCTTTTTCCCTCGCGGCTACAGTGCTCATATCTATTCGTACCATATTAGCTCCTTGGCATTATACTCCGGATTTTTTTCGATTGTCGTCTTTGCACAGCATTTGCAAATTGGAGAGTACTGTATGCCCACCTTGAGACCAAGGAGTAATATGATCGCCCTCCATCTCGTCGTACTCAAAATGCTTGCCGCATACCGGACAGATTCCATTCTGTTTTGCGTATGCTGCTCGCTTGTCCTTAGGCTTAAATGCCCGAATTGATAATACGCGCTCTGGCCCGCCAAGCACGTACTCAAATATCCCCTTCTGCTTGGTAACATCCTCGTCCTCTATCAGCTCGCTAACTCTAGCTTCGAGCGTAGCCGGATTATACGTATTCTCATGATAAGTATCGTATAGAAACCCCCATTCAATCCCCTTCATCAGCTTACGATAGTTAGGAAAAATAGAGGTTGTCCAATTAATTACGTTTTGAAAGTATAGCCACAGTTCGATTGCCGTTTCATCGTGCTGGTGCTGCGCCATGTACTCCTCAAGCTCAATATCCTGTTTCGACGAGATCCACTTGAGTGTGGTTTCCAAAAAGTCTTGTCGAATAGCAGAACCATTTAAATAGTCGCCGCCAATCTGATATGCGGGACACTGTGATTTCGAAAAGTACTTCTTGGCATCTGTCAACCATGGCCCCGTATAGATTGCATTTCTAAGTTCTTGTGCAGTAAGCTGTTCCCCAACAGTATTGATCACTTTGAACCAATCCAATTTTTCTCGATCTGTACCAGTACAAATATAAACCGTCAGAGGATAGTCCAATATTTGCTGCTGTTCTTCCTGTGTGAGCGTGTGAAAGTACTGGAAATTGATGGAGTAATCACCCTGTACAAATTGACATATTGAGATTGTTCGCTGCTGTCCATCTAAAATTTCATAGTGTCCATCTTCTGCAACAACCCAATACATAACATTCAGTGGGAACCCCTTGCGGACGGTATTAATAACTTCATCACGTTGCTTAGGTTTGTAGACGAATTCACGCTGAAAGGCCGGACGAATATTTAATTTTCCGTCATATCCATATACACCATCTTCATCGGAATCTACATATCCGTTTACGATTTGGCTTACTGGAATATCCTTTTTCTCAATTTGCATGCGTTTGGCCTCCCTTGTTGCGAATTAACACTCTCTTGTACATTGATTTAACGGTGCCATCTTTTTTAGTCAACAAAAGCCCTGAACTTTTTACATCAACAATTTCAAACTGATCTGGATTGTACCGCGTCATGTAAGTAATTGGCACACCAATGACACCAAAGTAGTCACAAGGAATATCCGCAACACGGGATACCTCAATGGCATCATAGTTATCATATTTTGGATATATCTCTGGAGAATAGTTCTTGAAGATTGTCAGCTTTTCGTGACGTTGTGTCGTATCTAAGTTGGTATACCAGCAAATGTTTCCCATTCTCCGCCATTTTTGTCCATTTTCATCAATCTTGAAATCCGTTTTCTTCGCCTCATAGCTTTCAGGTACCTTAAACCAAAAGTGTCCAGAATTGTACCCTAGCCAAATTTCGTTGGCCATAATTAAAGGCAGTACCTCTTTATAGGTAATTGCGTTGAGATTACCAATCACTAGGAATGTTTTGTGAAAAGCTCTTAACTGTGCGATGTAATCAGTAAATAGACTGAAAGGGGGATTGGTTACGACAATATCGGCTTCTTTAAGTAACTGAATTGCTTCCGGACTTCGAAAATCGCCATCTCCAGTTAGTGGTGTTTCAACGTAATCCGGTAAAAATGCAAGTTGTCCAATCTTGTCATCTTGTCTAATTATTTCCAATTTATAACTGGGTTTGTCGGATTCATAGTGCGTAGATATTAGTTTTTTTAGGCCTAACATGTAAAAGTTAATCTGAAAGTATTTCCAGAAATTACTGATGGCTGGATCATCACAATTACAAAACACAACCTTATCCTTGAAATACTCACGATAATGGCGTAGCTCGTTTTCAATCATTGAAATATTAGTATAAAACTCATCTGTTTTTCCAGCACGTGATACATGAAGGTTACTGTTTGTTTGCTTTTTCACGTTCATTACTCCAATTTATTATTTTATCTCTGTACATGTCTGTCATTGACTCTGAGATAGTAGGTAGCCAGACTAACAGACGTATTGAGTAGTAGTTCCGCCTCTGCTGCCTGAATTTTTACTCGTTCATTGCTAGCATGTGCATCGCCATCTTTATTGCGCATTTCTGCGATTAAATCGGTGATTCCATTTAAGTGACTAATCATTTTCGTAATACGTGGATTCCACTCCCGAGAAGGTCTCATTCCCAATGTTTTAACCACCAAATTACGATATTGACCAATATCGCCATTACGCTTACACTTTACGTCGTTATCGGACAATATTTGAAGAAACACCTCTTCGATAAGTGTTCTAGCCTTTGTAACTACGCTGTCAAAATCATTATCCTGCAAGTCATCTTGTCCCTGCGCCAACAACTCTGAAATGTATCCTGAATTGATCCTCTTGATCGGCACGAGGACTTTTACATTCTCATCTGCTGCGATAATTTCCCACGAATTACCACTAGATACGAGTTTTAAGTTGCTGTAGAGAAGAATGGCGTTTATCTCTCTGATTACGCGCTGCTTAATTGCGTCTGCTACAATCAGGATGTCCTTAGATTCATCACCAGTAAGGCCTTCCAGAATAAAGTTATCAATTTCCTTCAGTTGCGAAAACTGACTTCCAGAAAGATACTCATTAATCACCGGTCGCAACTGTGCTGGTGAAAATAGAAACGATAATAAAGAAGCCGTTCGATCATTTGCATGAGTTGCACTGATTATCGAACTCATTCGGCGTAATCTGTTTGAACCTTCTGGATTTGGAGAACCAAATCTGGATCCCAGAGCGTCAAGATCTGCATTTGTTCGGTAAGTTATCCACGGTCGGTCAATCAAGAAAGTTGTAATATCTGTGTTTTCCAGTAATTCAAAATTTTCTGACTCCAATGCCTTTCCCCCCACAGTATTAATAACTTATTTAATTATATATCCTAAGCCCATAAATACCAAGCACTCTACTGTGTATTCTCGCAAGTTCATTTTTCCGCCAGACTAAAAAAGGCCACCAGAACCAAGTAAGTTCTAGCAGTCTTAAATGAGTTTTCGATTGATTGTCCACCATAATTAGGCGGAGTTTCGGCGGAGCACCATATTTTTTTGGCGGAGTTGGCGGAGTTTGAGCTGCCTTGAGCAAATCCAAAATGCCTCTGTATCACTCTTTCTAGCTCAAATTGGCCTACATCGCTATTCCCATTCGATTGTTGAAGGCGGCTTGCTCGTAATATCATACACGATGCGGTTAACATGTGCGACTTCGTTTACAATACGGACTGAGATTTTTTGTAAGACATCCCAAGGGATTCTAGCAAAATCAGCAGTCATACCATCAATTGAAGTAACACCACGGATACCAACTGTGTAGTCATAAGTACGTCCATCGCCCATCACACCAACACTTCTAATGCCCGGTAAGACAGTAAAGTATTGCCAGATTTCACGATCAAGACCAGCATTTTTAATTTCTTCACGTAAAATTAAATCACTATCTCTAACGATTGTTAATTTTTCTTCAGTAATTTCACCAAGAACACGAATTCCAAGACCAGGGCCTGGGAATGGTTGACGCCATACTAATTCTTCACTCATACCCATTTTTTCGCCAAGTTCACGAACTTCATCTTTGAATAATGTTCGCAATGGTTCGATTAAGCTAAATTGCATATCATCAGGAAGGCCACCAACATTATGATGAGATTTAATTGTTTGGGCAGTATCTGTCCCAGATTCAATCACATCAGTGTAAAGTGTTCCTTGAGCCAAGAAGTCAATTCCTTTTAACTTAGTAGCTTCATCATCAAAGACACGGATGAATTCATTACCAATTGTTTTACGTTTCGTTTCAGGATCAGAAATTCCTTCTAATTTACCTAAGAAACGTTCTTGAGCATCAACTTTAATGATATTCAAGCCAAATTTACCGCCAAGCATTTCCATAACTTGATCAGCTTCATTTTTACGAAGTAAACCATGATCAACGAAAATACTTGTTAGTTGGTTACCAATTGCTTTGTGCAATAAAACACCAACAACTGAAGAATCAACCCCACCTGATAAACCAAGAAGGACTTTTTTATCACCAACAGTTTCGCGGATTTTAGCAATTTGTAAATCAATAAAATCAGCCATTGACCAGTTACTTTCAGCTTCACAAACATCAAATGCGAAACGACGTAAAATGTCATCCCCAAATTCAGTGTTGCGAACTTCAGTATGGAATTGAAGGCCATAGAATTTCTTATCAAGATTTTGCATTGCAGAAATAGGACAGTTAACAGAAGTTGCAACTGATGTAAAACCATCAGGAACTTCTGTTACTAAGTCACCATGACTCATCCAAACTGTTTGTTCAGCTGGTAATCCTTTGAATAAAGTTCCTTCTGGATTAGTAACCTCAATTTCAGCCTTACCATATTCTTTGTTATCTGCACTTTCAACTTTACCACCTGGCATTGTATATGCCATTAGTTGCATACCGTAACAGATACCTAAGATAGGAATACCTAATTCAAAGATTTCAGGATCTACTCTGAGTGCATCTTCATCATAAACACTATTTGGGCCACCAGAAAAAATGATACCTTTAGGGGCAATCTCTTTTATTTCGGCTGCACTAATCTTGTGTGATAACAATTCAGAATAAATTCCGAATTCACGTACACGACGAGTAATTAATTGATTATATTGACTACCAAAATCAAGAACGATAATTTTGTCGAAATCTTGCATGCTAACGTTGGCCAAAAATAGTCACCTCTTCATATTTTTTAGTTTCTTATTACGTCTATTCTACTGATTGAAACCCACTTGGTCAATCGTTTGATTTAATTTTCATGAAAATCTGTGAAAATATCTCTATTTTCTAATATTTGCGTAAATAAACGGTATTAATTCGATGCTCATCTGTCTTCTCTAAAATAAGATCAGCACGATTTCTGGTTGGTAAAATGAACTCTTGTAAGTTCTTTAAATTCACGGTTTTCCAGACATTACGTGCCAACTTAAATGCTTCATCGTGGTTACCAATCGCATAATCATAATAGTAATTTCCAGGTTTCTGAAAAGAGGTGTTCAAAAGAACACCAAAACGTTCCAAATACCATTTTTCAATTAAGTCAGCATCAGCATCAACATAAATTGAATAATCAAAGAAATCACTAACATACAATTGTTGGTTACTTGGTAATTGTAAAACATTAATCCCTTCAACAATCAAAATATCTGGTTGATTAATTGTTTGTACCATTCCAGGTACAATATCATAACTATCATGTGAATATACTGGTGCTTCAGTTTTCAGACCACTTTTCACGTCGTTTAAAAATAGAATTAGTTTTTCCATGTCATAACTTTCTGGAAAACCTTTACGGTCCAAGATATTCTGGTGAATTAGTGTTTCATTAGGATATAAAAAGCCATCCGTTGTAATTGCTTGAACCTTTTTTGTTGGGTATAACGCTGTGAGTAATAATTGCAACAAACGTGCCGTTGTACTTTTACCCACTGCAACACTACCCGTAATTCCAATCACAAAAGGCCATTTTTGATCTTTAATTCCTAGAAAATCTGCTTTTTTTGATTGCAAATCTTGCTTACCCAACAATGTCATATTTAATAAATGAACCAATGGCATGTAAATTTCCTGCACATCTTGAACTGATATCTTATCATTAACAGATTGAATTTCATTCAATTTTTGTTGTGACAAATCAATCTGTTTCGTTTTATAAAAGCCACGCCATTCATCCCTTGGAATTTTATAATAATTCATTTGTTTATCCATTTTAACAATCCTCTAATAAAAATGACCTATCAGTTTCCGCAATAGGTCATTTCTTCCATAGCTTATTTTAAACTATATAAACTTTTTGAAACATGGTCAAATAATGGTGATAATTCTTTTTCAGCATAAACAGTTAGTCGATGCATTGCTCTTGAACAAATCGTATAAACTAATTGACGCTCGTCTTCTTCATGATAGTTAATCTTTGAAGCGCCCCACATAACAACCGCATCAAATTCCAAACCTTTAGCTAGGAAAGCTGGCACAATAATCGTTCCATCGGCCAAACGTTGATTTTCCGTTTTAATCAATGTAACTGGCACGCCCTCGGCTTGTAATTGTTCATACAATTCTGTACATTCAGCTAATGATTTAGCGATGATTGCCGTTGTTAGATGATCATCCACATTTTGTTGTACTTGTTTTTCTAAATCGTGAACTAATTTATCAGAATTATTATCCACAGTCATTGTGGGTAAGTCACCTTGTCGGTTAAATGACGTCACTGATTCACCATTTATCAACACTTCTTTTGTGAAATCTGTGATTTGTTGTGTTGAACGATATGATTTCGTCAATTGCACGACTTTGGTTTTATCAGCTGGGAATAAATGTCCCAATTCTGATAGTAAACTCTTACTATTTTCTTTTGTGAAAATAGCCTGGTTTAAATCACCAAGCAGTGTAAACTTAGCTCTTGGGAACCCTTCCTTCAAGAAAGCTAATTGAAATGCCGTGTAGTCTTGAATTTCATCAATAAAGACGTAACGGACATCTGTTTCACCATGCTTACCCGTCATACGATCAAATAAGTATAAGTATGGCGTAACGTCATGCATCGATATTTGACGATTTTTTAAACGTGACACAACTTCAGCCACATCTGCTTGCCATTCTTCTACAGTAACATTATAGTCACTCAAATTAAGATACTTAGGCACATTGTGTAAAAAGTTCACATATTGTGAACTGATATTTAAGAATCGATTGCGCACAATTGCTCTGTGCACACTTGTAAATTGGCGCATAACTAAAGTACGCGTTAAGAAACGCATTTCTTTATCACCGCTTGCAAATTCGCGGTCTTGGTCTCCATACAAATCATTCAATTGTTCTTTAGACATATCTTGAATTGCTTTTTCAACCCATTCTAACTTAGCCTCAGCTTCAATTCGACGATTCAATAATTTAACTAATGATTCACGTGTTGCTTCTAATCTTGTCCGTAAATGATAATTTTCATTATATTTATAGTAGATACCTTTTATTTTATCTTTTGAAATAAAGACTTCATTATTGAATTTAATATCTCTGAACTTCATGTCTGCTTGTTCCAAATGTTCTGAATAAGCAGTTGAGGCATTAAAGAATGCCAAACTATTTTTCAGAACTTGAATACGTTTTTTAGCAGGCGCATTGTCTTCTTCAAAGCGTTCTTGTAACGTTTCAACTTGCATATTTGGTAAACGTCTTGATGCATATTGGAAATAAGTCATTTGAACCATATTTTGTTCACCAAGTTCTGGCAACACTTGATCAATATAATCATTAAATAATTGATTAGGTGAGAATAAAACAACTTGACTAGCTGTTAAATTACCGCGGTAACGGTACAGCAAGTAAGCCACACGTTGTAATACAGCTGAGGTTTTACCCGAACCAGCTGCACCTTGAACAAATAATAATTCAGCTTTTACATCTCGAATAATTTGATTTTGTTCCTTCTGAATCGTCGTTACGATACTCTTCATCTTTGTATCAGCAGAATCATTCAAGACGTCTAATAACATCTGATCACCAACAGCTTCATCAGTATCAAATATCGTTTCAATTTGGCCATCTTCAATTACGAATTGACGTTTCAATGAAACATCTACTGTTTGATCACCATCAGGAGTTTGGTAAGTGACATCACCTAGTCCGCCATCGTAATAAACACTCGATATGGGTGCACGCCAATCATAAACCATAAAGTGTTCAGGTCGATCAGCAAAAGAGCCCAAGCCAATATAGATTGTTTCTTTTTTATTAGTTCCTTCTTGAATGTTTAAACGTGCAAAATAAGGTTTCTTTTCTAATTTCTTTAAAATGTCTAAACGAGAAGTTGCGTTTTTCCAACTCGTTTCACGTTCAGCTAATAACTGTTGTTGCTGACGAACAGACATTGCTGTATCAATCATTCCAGTGTATGTTGTCGTATTGATATGAACATCACTTGTAAATTCGCCATTAATCGATCGTGCTTCACTTTCAGCGTACTTTATTTCATTTTGACGTTTAACTTCAGCATCTTTTATTTTAACAATAACATCATCAAGATGTGCTTGTTCTTCGATTTTAATTTCATCAGCCATTTCTCAATACCCCACTTTACATGATTTTATTAGGCCTAATAGTGTATCATTTTTTTATAATCAACTCAAATAGGCAACTAATTGAACTTATTTCTTATTTGGTAGGAATTGGTCAACTACGATTCCAACAGCTAATCCAATTAATGTTGCGACAGCAATTTTACTTATCACAATCCCAATAATTAGACCAATTAAAGTTGTCATTCCTGCAATTAAAGTGTGTCTAGTCATATTGACCTCCAAAAATTTAATATATCTAGTATACCAGTATCGAAACCTGTTTAACACTGGTGACCTCTTATAGTGAGACAAATCTTAATAAAAGCTAAATATCAGTTAAAATAATAGCCTTTTTTTTAATTTCAGTTTAATATAATGAGTAAGACTAAAACGATTGGAGGGCCTGACAATGTTCGAACAAGCTTGGTTTTTCTTCACCCATTTCGAAAATTATTTAGGACCTCTTTTCCAGACTTTAGGTAACTGGAGTTACTTAATTCTTTTTGTACTTATCTTTGCCGAAACAGGTCTTGTTGTTTTTCCTTTTCTACCTGGTGAGTCGCTACTCTTTTTCACTAGTTCCATTGCCGCCTACTCAACAGATACCATTGATATTCGGGTATTAGTCCCAATATTCTTTTTTGCCGCACTCTCTGGAGATGCCGTGAATTTTGAAATTGGTCGACATTTAAATAAATTACCTTTCTTTAAAAAAAGAATCCCCCCTGAAAAGATGGAAATCGCCAAAAGTTTTTTCAAAAAACATGGTGCAAAAACAGTCGTATTTGGACGCTTTATCCCATTAATTAGAACTTTTGTGCCACTTATTTCTGGTACTATTCAAATGAATTACAGACATTTTAGTATTTTCAACTTAATTGGCGTCTCACTTTGGGTAGCCATTGGAAGTGGCGTCGGTTACTACTTCGGCGCAATTCCATTTGTTAAGGATCATTTTTCTATTATTTTCCTTTCAATTGCCGGGATAGCATTACTTCCAGTGGTCTTAGCTGGGTTAGTACAACTTACGAAATTTTTACTTAGAAAAAAACTTGATGCTAAATTCTAGGATAAGCTTTTTAGAATAATCGTTTTCTTTAGCGTATAATGGGGCTATCACATAAACTTCAGGAGGTTCTCATGCCATTTACAGTCTATCTCGTTCGCCATGGTCAAACCATTTTCAATAAATATAATCGGATGCAAGGTTGGTCCGATTCACCACTTACAGAAAAAGGCATTAACGACGGCCACACTACTGGAAAAAAATTATCACAAATTCAGTTTGCTAATGCATACAGTAGTGATACAACCCGCGCAAATCGTACAGCTAACTACATTTTATCTGAAAATGAAAACTCTTCAGATTTAATTGTTACAACATCTGAGTTTCTTAGAGAGCAAGGCTATGGTTACTATGAAGGTGCCGATTCTTCTCAAGCTTGGTTTGTTGTTGGTAAGCCACATGGCGCTGCTAATTTCACTGAGATTTTGCAAAAATTTTCAATTGAAGAGGCACGTGACTTCTTCAAAGAAATCGATCCTTTCCATGATGCTGAAGACGATGCCGATTTTTGGGCACGTCGTAATAAAGGTTTTGATTTATTGCGTAAAGATGCTAAAGATGGCGATAACGTTTTAGTTGTCAGTCATGGGACAACAATCAGAAGTATCGTTTCTCATTTTGCACCCGAAATTGATATTACAATGAGCCCTAAAAACGGTAGTGTAACTAAGTTAATCGTTGATGACAATTCAGTTAAAGTTGAATATTTCAATCATCACGATGATGATAAAATCTAAATAAAAAAGGAGTAACCAATTTTTAAAATTGGTTACTCCTTTTAGTTTAAATTGATTTACGTTGTGTCTTGTAATCGATAACTTCTTTTTCAGATAAATTACCTAATTCTTGTAATTTATCTTCAATAATATTTAAAACAATATTACGATCAGCTTCATTTTCAACAAAATCGTATTTATCGCCATCAATAACTAAAAATTCAGAAACGTCATATTCTTTTTCCCAATCTTCATAATAGCGAAGTAATGTTTTATAGTATTCAACCAATGAGTGGTCAGTTTCAATTTGTTCATAATCACGGCCACGTTTTTGAATACGATTAACCATTGTTTCATAAGAAACTTTAATCATAACCATCAAATCGGGTGATTTTTTATGTGCAGCATAAGGTAACTCTTCAAGCATATTTTCTAATAAATCTTGATAGATGTTATATTCAACAGTTGTGGCATTACCCATTTCTGTATTCATCTTCATAAAAATAGCATCTTCATAAATTGAACGATCAAGAACATTATTATCTTCTTGCATTGCTGCTTTAATCATTCTGAAACGACGATTCAAAAAGAAAGTTTGTAATAAGTAAGCGTAGGGATTTGTTGCTTCCTTATCCCCTGCTTCACGTTTTTTTGCAGCGATTTCGTTACCTTTGTAAAATAAAGGTAATACCGGGTTATCTGTAACAGGTTCGTAAAAAGCCTCTACCCCAAGTTCTTCAGATAAAATTTTTGTCATACTAGATTTTCCTGAACCAATAATACCAGCCAACGTAATCAAAATAATAAACACTCCTTCTTGAATAGTTAATACAATTTATGCAGTTAAAACAATTAGATTTAGACTTGTAATTAATATCTCATTCGGTATCATCTTACTAGTAGTCATAAATAATCTCATATTTTAATTCTCCGTTTATTTAGTATACATTGGATTAAATAAAATAAAAGTCTTTTCTTTTTCTAAAATTAATGCATTAAGTGAGACTATTCATCAAAAACCAGACAGCTCTAAGTACCTTTTTTATTTACAAATTAAATATTTATTTATGAAAGGATTTCATATGTCATTTACCGTTTATATGGTTCGTCATGGCCAAACTTTTTTTAACTCTTTCCAGAGAATGCAAGGCTGGTGTGACTCTCCACTTACAGATAAGGGAATCAACGATGCCACCCATTCAGGAAAACTTTTACGCGATAAATCATTTAATGCCATTTATCGAAGTGACACAATGCGTACAAAAAAAACACTAAGCCATATTTTAAGTGAAACGAATGTTGAAGAAAATGCACAGTTAACACCAATTGAAACAGCACTTTTTAGAGAAGAATATTATGGCTCATTTGAAGGCCAAGATACTGCAGCTGTTATGCAAACAGTTGGTACACCTTTTAATTGTCAAACCTTCAATGATATTCTTGAAAAATATTCCATCGAAGACTCACGTGATTTCATAAAAAGTGCTGACCCTTTTAATTTAGCTGAAAATGACCAAGAATTTTGGAATCGCTATGATCATGCTTTTGATTTTTTACGCACTAACCAAAATAATAATGACAACGTTCTATTAGTTGGTCACGGGACAGCAATTAGAAGTATCGTTTCACGATACGCACCTAATATTGATATATCATCTAGTCCTAAAAATGGTAGCGTCACTAAATTAATCGTTCATCACGATACAATTGAAGTTAGCTATTATGGTAATTTTGGCGAACAACCCATCTAAATAAAGAGAGGTGAATACTCAGTTTTAAAAACTGAATATTCACCTCTTTTTTATTTTTTTAATACCATCCCTTTATATAAGGTAACTGTTACCCAATAATATCCCAAATAGAGAACTGCAAAAATAATAAATGGAATCGTTATATGTGAATATGGATCTGGAATTAATTCCTTGAACATTTGTAGTCCGAATAAAACGTGGATTACACCGACAATTCCAGGTAAGAAGAATAAGATGCCAATTTCGCGCCTAATTGATTTTTTCATTAGTCGTTGCTTAGCGCCTAATTGGTTCAATAAATCATATCGTTTTTTATCCGTTGCCGCACTAGACAATATTTTAAACATAAGAACACTTGCTAACATTGCCAACATCGCAACGCCTAAGAAGAATCCAATGAATTCTAATCCGCCATAAATGCCGTTAGCCAACTGATATACGACATACTTATTCATAAAATAAGATGAATTATCTAACTGATTTTTAGGTATTTCTTCGCTCAATGCTTTTAAGATTTCTTTATTATCTTTAAATGATGCTAACCTAACAGTATGGATACGTTGTGTCTTCGCCGAAACAGCTGAAAATGATGCGTCAGAGACAAGTACTGGATTTAACATATCAGGGGATTCCAATGTAGTTCTAACAGCATTTCCCCATAGATTATCCTCATTTTTAGCTGTCATTTTGGCAGGGTCAACTTTAATAAATTTACCGGTAGCCGTTCCCGTTTCCGTGAAATCAAGCGTGTACAATGGTGATTTCACAAAGTCAGATTTTTTAAAATAACGGACAGAACCAACTTTTTTTGCTTCATAAATGGACTCTTTTTTATCAGTCAATTGACTAAGTAATTTTTTCTCTTTTGTTGATGGATTTTGGACAACAACATCATATGGGGAAGTAGAAGTAGCTGTTTGATCAACCACACCAGAGAATCCCATCCCAACAGTTATTGCGCCTAATGCTAGTGCAAATAACATCGCAACCATTGTTAGAACCCGATTTAATGAACCTAATCGAAAGCTAAGTTGCCCTAATAAAAAGGTATTTAATTGCTTTTCAGAAAATCCCTTATTACGTTTTAATAATTGAACCAATCCACTAAATAATGAATTGAAAATTAAAAATGTCCCAATCAAAATTGTTACGACTGACCCAATAAATCCAGCCATTTGAAACAGTGCTAAATGACTTAATAAATAATAGCCACTTGCAATTAAACCTAATCCTAAGATACTTTGAATTAAGATATTATAAGATTTTAGCTTTTTACCTTGTGGTTGTTCTGCTTCATTTAATAATTTTAAGATAGGCGTTCTTAACAAGCTTTGTCGATTAAATATAGCAGCAATCATGAAAAGAATAACGAAGAAAAGCATTGTTATTAGGATTGCTGGGAAATAAAAAGCTTGAAAAGAATGCGGTGCAAGATCCATTTTATCTACTAAAAATTGGCTAACGCCATATGTCAGTCCAATACCAACTAAAATACCAACAGCTGTTGCAATTAAGCCAATAATTAAAGTTTCAGTGAAAATTAAGCGCCCAATCTTACGCTTTTTAGCGCCTAGCATCATGAACATCCCATAATCTCTTTGACGCATGCTCATTAAAAATGTATTCGCATAGATAATATAAAACAGTGTAATAATTGCAAGTAGTACAGAACCTACTTGGAAAATCATTGCTGCAAATTTTATCGTCGCATTTTGTTTAATAAATTCTTGATTAGTTGCTAATGCTTCAAACATGTAAAAGATTGCTGAAGCCATAATGAGTCCTGATAACAAGATTAGATAATCTTTAAAGCGACTCTTAATTCCAGTTAAGGATAATTTTAATAACATATTGTTTCCTCCCTTCTTAAAATTATTGTTCACTCTTAGCTAGTTCATTTAAAATTTCTTGATAAAACTCTGTTCGCGTATTCGTTCCTTGAATCAATTCTCGACCAATCTTACCATCTTTAATAAAGAGAATTCGTTGACAGTAACTCGCACTAACAGCGTCATGAGTCACCATCAAAATTGATACTTGATCATTTTTATTTAAACTTTCCATCGTTGATAGGAGTGACTTTGCACTTTTAGAATCCAAAGCACCTGTTGGTTCATCTGCTAATAAGATTGCAGGATTATGGACTAAAGCACGAGCTGCTGCAACTCGTTGCTTTTGGCCACCAGATAATTCAGTTGGAAATTGTCCAAGAACACTATCTATCCCCAGTGTTTTCGTTAATTTATCAATACGTTCTTGATATTTAGAAATAGACGCATTCTGTAATGATAGTGGCAATGTTATATTTTCAGCTGCCGTTAAGTTATCTAGCAGGTTAAAACTTTGGAAAATAAAGCCAATTTGTTGTGCTCTAAAATCTGATAGTTTATCGCCACGCATCATTGAGATATCCTGATTATTAATCTCAATTTGTCCTGAAGTCGGCTGGTCTAGTGTTGATAATAAGTTAAGTAATGTTGATTTACCTGATCCTGATGCCCCCATGATACCAATAAATTCACCCTGTTCGACAGAAAAATTAATCCCTTTTAAGGCTTCCGTTTTCTTCTCTTTATTCTTACCGTAGACTTTTTTAACATCTTTTGCGCTTACAACTATTTCTTTCATTTTATTAGTCCTCCATTTATATTTATCATTTTACTATATGTGTACTATTATACATAGTACACATTAAATAGCAATTTTTATTATCGTTAATTCTTAACTTAATTCTCATTAAAACGATTACATTTTATATTAATTTAATTTTTCATGGAAATTAATTAGTCAGTTCACTATACTTATAAATTGTTAGTTTAATTTACATAGTTATTTATCACGGGAGGTACTTATGGAAAACGAGAAAAAAACATTTATATCGTGGCCAGTTTTGGCATTAATGTCATTCGTAACAGTTATTGGCTTCGACGATATCGTCTATAACTTTCAAAATCAAGGTATGGGCGTTATTACATCTTGGATCATTTTATTGCTATTATATGTAATTCCCTATTCTTTAATGGTAGGACAATTAGGTTCCGTCTTTAATTCAGAAGGTGGCGGTTTAAGTTCATGGGTTCGCGGAACTCGTGGCGAAAAACTAGGTTACTTTACGGCATGGACTTATTGGGCTGCTTCGATTCCTTACGTTGTTGATACCGCTAATTCAGTCGTTGTTGGCTTTGGTTGGTTATTTAACGGAAGTAATGCACTCGAAGATAGTTTATCAACAGCTATGTTCGCGTTAATAACATTAGTAATCTTCGTTGGTTTCATTTTTGTTCAACGTTTCTTCAAAGGTTCATTAGAATTTTTAGGTCTTATTGGTGGTGGTACCATGTTCATCCTCACAATTTTATATGTTGTAATGGCATTTGGCTCATTATTAACACCTTCAGGTCGTATTGCAACAACAAATATGAGCTGGCACACACTAATTCCTAAATTTGATTTACATTATTTCACAACAATTGGTTTATTAATTTATGCGATTAATGGTGCAGAATTAATTGCGCCATTTGTCACAAAAATGAAAAAACCTAAAAAAGATTTCCCTAAAGCCATGATTATGTTAACCGTTATGACAATCTTCTTAACAGTTTTCGGCTCATTCGCACTTGGGATTTTCTTCAATGCCCATAACATTCCTAATGATTTTAAAATGAATGGTTCGTACTACGCATTCCTTCGTTTAGGAGATCAATTTCATATGGGTAGTTGGTTAATGTATGCCTTCGCTATTACTCAAATTGTGTACATGTGTGCTCTTCTAGCTGTTCTTCTTGACGCTATGACTCGCATGCTTATCTCTGACACAGGCGCTCGTTATATGCCTAAGAAATTACTTAAAGTTAACAAAGATGGTTTACCAATTAATGGGTACATTTTAACTTGTACTTTAAGTGCCTTCATTCTCTTCTTGGGTGTCTTCTTGCCAGATATGAATACAATCTTTAATTGGTTACTGAACTTGAATGGAATTATTTCACCAGGTGTCACTTGTTGGATTTTCTTCGCCTTCATGCAGATCCGTAAAAATAGTGCTAAATATCCATCAGAATATGTCTTCATTAAAAATGACAAATTAGCTTACGCTGTTGGTTTATGGTGCTTAGTTGTTACTGTTTTGGCAACAGTCTTTGGGATTATTCCTCAAGATGTCGAGATGGGTAGCTCACTATTCTACTACCAGTTAGCCATCAATATTATTAGTGTCGTTGTTCTTATCGGTCTTGGATTCATTATGCCAATGATTGCTGAACGTGAACGTAAAAGAGATGGTATTAAAGATTAAATTCAAAAACGCTATGACTACTTAATTAAAAGTAGTCATAGCGTTTTTGAATTTAATCTTTTATTATTATGCCATCTACACCTATTGACTCACAAATCGTTAAAAACCTCACATCTTCTAGATTTTCAAAATGAACGTGATAGTATTTAAACCACTCACGATATTCTTTATAGGTTGTTATAATTTGATTGGCCTCATTTTTATCATTTTTTAAATCATTGAATAGCGCTCTACGATCCTCATTAAATCCATAAAATGCTGTGTAAGTCGCAATACTTTCAAGAAACACATCAGAAATAATTTCCCAACTCATTTGATTCTCCGGAATATTTCTTTCCTCTAATAATAGCCTCACATCATACGGTAATGCGTTTACATTTTTTATTCCTTCACCTAAACTCATTCGATTACCCCCCGATAATTGCAATTAATATACCACACCCTTCTCATCGATAACAAGCACTTGGCTTGTTATCTATTTTAATTTTTTCTGCGTCTTATAAAAACAAAAAAAGCTTAACAATATTGTTAAGCTTGCCGTATATTTTAAGTTCGCATTTTAAGTTAAATTAATTTTATATTCTAACTTTTTTTTACTTAATTTCTTGTATGATAGCATTTCTTAATTATTACTTGCATATGCTTGTTGACCATCATACCATTCACAGACAGTTAGAAATCTTAATTTCGAAAAACAATTAACATTAGCCTGATATTTTTCGAACCAATTACGATAATACCGATATTGCTTAATTAACTGCGCGGCCTCTTCTGGATTTTGTTTCAATTCATCAAATAGCTGCTTTCTATCATCGTTAAATCCATAGAATTCAGTAAAATTAATTGTACTTTTAATAAATAAATCGAATAATACGGCTAAATCATTATCTTTTTCGCAGAGACGCCCCTCTTGAAAAAGTAATTGTACATCATACGGTAATTCTTTGTACGCTTCATTATATACTTCTGTATCATCTATCATGTTGGGTGCTCCCATTCTCCCCACCATATAAAACCCTTTGTTCCACATAACGTTTTAGTTGAACCTTTTATTCATTCCCAAATCAAAAAATAGTTATGTCGTTACCTAATTCTAATACATCTAGTATACATTATTTTATGCATAATTACCTAAAATTTTTATACTTCCTTTAATATATTTAAGATACTCATACAATTAATAGTTTACACCCTTTTTAAAATCAAAAAAGACCTTTTCAAAAATTCTTGAAAAGATCTTTCTGATTTATTATTCAGCTTCTTCTGCCAAAGTATTGGCAGCTCGTTCCTTATACATAGGGATTTCATCTTCACTTGCTAAAACAAAATGTTCTGGCGAAATTTCAACCATTCGACGTTTTTTACCATCTGCCTCAACTGACGAATCGTATGGTACTGGAATGCGATTACGTTCAAATTCAGGGTCAGGAACAGGAACGGCCGAGATTAAACTGGCTGTATAATCGTGTAAAGGATGTGTATATATTTCGTCTGCAGGAGCTATTTCTAATAACTTACCATAATGCATCACACCAATTCGATCACTGATATATTTAACCATTGATAAATCATGTGCAATAAACAAATATGTTAAGTTATGTTCAATTTGTAATTCCTTCAACAAATTAACAACCTGCGCTTGAATTGAAACATCTAATGCAGAAATAGGTTCATCTGCGATGATAAACTTAGGTTCTACAGCTAAAGCACGAGCAATACCAATACGTTGGCGTTGGCCACCTGAAAATTCATGGGGGTAGCGGCTAGAATGATCTTTATTCAATCCAACTGTTTCTAATAATTCTTCAACACGTTTCGCACGTGCTTCATCATTGGCAGCTAAATGGTGAATATCTATTCCTTCTGCCACAATATCTTTAACTTTCATTCGTGGATTTAGTGATGCATATGGATCTTGAAAAATCATTTGCATGTCACGGCGAAATTGTAATTTATCTTTTTTAGACTTAATTTTACGAATATCAACACCATCAAAATCAATTTTACCATCAGTTGGTTCATATAAATTGATGATACTACGACCTGTTGTTGTTTTACCAGACCCTGACTCGCCCACCAAGCCAAATGTCTCGCCTTCATAAATATCAAATGAAATATCATCGATAGCTTTCACTTCGTCTGGTTTGCCGACATTAAAATATTGTTTTAAATGACGGACTTTTAAAATTTTATTTTTCTTTTGTTCCACTATGTTCAGCTCCCCTTCCTTAGTTTTCTACCAAATTTTGATTCGCTTTAATTTTTGTTTCTTGTTGTTTTGCAAAAATTTTATACCGTCTTTGAATTTCAACTGGCGGCGTTACTTTAGGTGCATCTGGATGCAACAACCATGTAGCTGCTGCATGTGTTGGTGAAACATCGAAGAATGGTGGTTGTTGTTCTGTATCAATCTTCATAGCGTACTCATTCCGAGCGGCAAATGCATCCCCTTTTGGTGGATCCAATAAATCAGGAGGTGTACCTGGAATTGCGTACAGATGTTCACTATCAAGTGTTGGCATTGAATTCAATAAGCCCCAAGTATATGGATGTTGTGGGTTATAAAAGACCTCATCGACTGTCCCATATTCAACAATCCGACCTGCATACATAACCGCTACACGATTAGCCATACCAGCAACAACCCCTAGATCATGGGTAATGAAAATAATTGATGTTTCAATTTTTGCTTGTAATTCTTTCATTAATTCCAAAATCTGTGCTTGGATGGTTACATCTAAAGCTGTTGTTGGTTCATCAGCAATTAAAATTTCTGGATAACAAACTAATGAAATCGCAATAACAATTCGTTGGCGTTGACCACCAGAAAATTGATGTGGATAGTCCTTAAAGCGTTTTTTAGCATCTGTAATCCCAACTAACTTCAAAATTTCCAAGGCTTGCGCCATTGCTTTTTCTTTTTTTACATGTTTATGCTTCATTAATGGTTCAGCAATTTGTCTACCAATTCTCATAGTAGGATCTAAAGAAGTCATTGGGTCTTGGAAAATCATTGCGATATCTTTACCACGAATGTTTTCCATTTGTTTTTCTGATTTTTTAAGTAAATCTTCACCATGAAAAAGAATTTCTCCACCCATAACTTCTGCATTATTAGCTAATAATCCCATTAAACTTTTTGTTGTAACGGATTTACCGGAACCTGATTCACCAACGATTGCTAAAGTTTCACCTTTAGCCAGATGAAAACTAACATCACGTATGGCTTTAACATCTCCAGCATACGTATGAAAATTAATTTCTAGATTGTTAACTTCTAAAATATTTTCTGCCATTTTTCAACACCTACTCTTTCGTTTTTGGATCAAAGGCATCACGGAGTCCATCACCTAATAAGTTGAAGGCAACCATGATAATACATAAAACAATTGCTGGATACCACATTTGGTATGGTAAAAACTGGAAATTCTTTTGACCATCATTCAATAATGACCCAAGTGAAGCTTGAGGAGCACTAATCCCAATTCCGATGAAACTTAAGAAAGCTTCGAAGAAAATAGCACTAGGAATTGTAAACATTGTTTGAATAATAATCACACTCGATAAGTTAGGTAGTAAATGTTTCACTGCAATTTTTACGGGTGACTCGCCTAAAGTTCGAGCTGCAAGAATATATTCTTGATCTTTTAATTTCAACGTTTGTGCCCGAACTAATCGAGCCATCGTTGTCCAACCAGTCACTGCAATTGCTAAAATAATTGATGTTAAACCTGGTTTGAAAACCAATAACATTAAAACAATAACGACCAAGTTAGGTACCGATGAAATAATTTCGATGATTCGCTGCATGAATGTATCAACACGTCCGCCACGCCAACCGGACAAGATTCCATAAGCAACACCGACTCCTAAATCGACTAATGCAGCAACTAGTGCCACGATTAAGGAAATCTTAGTTCCATACATAATTCTTGATAACAAATCACGTCCAAAAACATCCGTTCCTAAAATAAAGTATTTATCTTTTGGAATACTATTTTGTTCATAAGCATCATACCAGCTACCTGATGATGTTTTTAACTTTCCATTTAATCCATCTATTGGTACACCAGGAATTTTAGGTGGTAAATTTGTATACTCAACATTTTGTTCTGTTGCACTATGTGGTGCTAAAATGGGGGATCCAAATGCCAAAATAAAAATTGCAACCAGGACCCAAAGTGAGATAAAAGCCCCTTTATTTTTCTTCAACCGACGCCAAGCATCCTGAACGAAAGTCAACGACGGTGCAGCAATTTTTTCATTATCAATAGCGTTATTTTTATCTAACGGTTCAAATGCATCTACTGGTAGGTCAATTTTATCTGCCATCGTTAATTTCTCCTTCCAGTTAATCGAATTCTTGGGTCAATAATACCGTAAATGATATCTGTTAATAAGATAACAACTACTAGTCCAGCTGAATAAAGCATTGTAACACCCATGATTGTGGGGAAATCATTTGTCAAAATTGATTTTACGAATTGTTCACCAATTCCAGGAATTGAGAATATATTTTCAACAACCATTGAACCAGTCATTAATGCAACCGTATAAGGGCCGATTAATGTTACTAAAGGAATTAAACTATTACGTAAAGCATGGTGGAATACAACGCCAAACTTTGTTAATCCTTTAGCCTTAGCCAGTTCAATGTAATCACTGCTTAGGACATCCACCATCTCGGTTCGAATGAACCTGGCCGTCTCCGCCAGTGGGCCAACCCCTAAAGCAATTGTCGGTAGAATCGTGTAACTGAATCCGCCCCAATCAGCAATTGGTAACCAGCCTAACTTTAATCCTACGTAATACTGTAATAAAACAGCTAAGACGAAAGAAGGAATTGAGATACCTAAGATTGATAAAATTGTTGAAGAAGTATCAATCCAAGTATTTTTGTTAATCGCACCAATGGCACCAATCACAATTCCAATAACTATTCCGAAGATGATAGCTTGTAATCCAAGTTGTCCGGATGGTCCAATACGGCTTGAAATTAGGTATGACACAGGTTGATTACTGTATTGGAATGACGTTCCTAAATCACCCTTAACTAATCCCACTAAGTAAATGAGATATTGTTGCCATACGGGTTTATTCAATCCATATTGTTCATTCATAATCTGTAATTGCTCAGTTGTCATTTTTTGCTGATTCGCATAAGGTGATCCAGGCATTAACTTCATTAAAAAGAAGGTAATGGTTGCGACTAAAAACAACGTCAGTAGCATATAAAAAATTCGTTTAACTAGGTATTTACCCATAATTCTGACCCTCACTTTTGCTTTATTATGTAATTAAAACAAGTCAGAATTAGCCGTGGTAGCTAACTCTCACTTGTTAAATTTTAACACGTTAATTAATTATTTAGTAACATAAGCATCTTTGAAATTGTAATTGATACCAGCTCCATTGTAGATAACACCTTTAACTGTTGATCTTAATAATTGAGCTTGAGCCATTTGGTAAAGAGGTGCAATTCCTTGATCTTTCATCAAGATTTTTTCAGCCTTAACTAAATCATCCCAACGTTTATCTGCATTACTTGCATCTGTTGTTTTTGAAGCTTTAATCAATGCATCATATTCACTATTTTTCCATTTACCTGCATTTTGTGAATTATCTGAAGTAAATAAATCTAAGAATGAGATTGGGTCTGAGAAATCAGCACCCCATGCTGTAACAACAATATCGAAATCACCACTAGTTGATTTTGCTAAACGTGATTTGAATGGGATATTTGTTAATGTTACATCCGCACCATCTAAGTTATCTTCAATCGCATTTTGTAAAAATTCATTTGTTTTCTTAGCTTTATCAGTATCATCACTTAGAAGTGAGAAACTAGCTTTTGTAACACCAACTTCTTTTAATCCTGCTTTCCATAATTCTTTTGCTTTTGCAATGTCTGTATTTGCAGTTGATTTAACGGTTGATTCTTTTGCAAAATCTTCGCCTGTTTTAGGATTTGAAGCAAGACCTGATGATACTAAACCTGTCGCAACAGTTGAGCCATCCCCTAAAATTTTATCAACAAATTGTTTTCTGTTGATAACTAATGAAATAGCTTGACGAATCTTTTGGTTATTAAATAATTTATTCTTTTGATTGTATTGTAAGTAGAACGTTGATGCTTGTTTACGTGTGATATAGTCTTTATCTGTTTTCAATGTTTTAGCTTGTTCAGCAGATAAATTCGTCATATCTAATTTTTGACTTTGGTATAAATTATAGCTTGTTGTATTATCTTTAGAAACTTGGAAATTCATTTGTGTTAGCTTAACTGCTTTTTTATCCCAATAAGTGTCATTTTTCTTTAGGTCCCAAGTTAAGTTAGTTCCTGTCCAATCATTTAATGTAAATGGACCATTGTAAACCATGTATTTGCTTTGTGTGCCATATTTAGAACCATACTTTTCAACAACTTTTTGATTTTGTGGATAGAACGTTGGGAAGCCCATCAATAATTTGAAATATGGTACTTTTTTATCAAGTGTTACAACTAATGTATGTTTGTCAGTTGCTTTGATTCCCAATGTTGATGGCGCCATCTTACCCGCGCTGATTGCATCATAATTTTTAATCCCTGAGAAGAGGTAACCATATTGTGAAGCTGTCTTAGGATTAACGGTCCGTTGCCATGAATAAACAAAATCTTTAGCCGTTACATCGTCTCCGTTGCTCCATTTTGAATCACGAAGTTTAAATGTATAAGTCATGCCATCTTTTGAAACGGTTGTTTTAGTTGCAAGTGCATTTGACACTTTACTGTTCTTACCAATTCTGTATAAACCTTCATTAGTATTGTTCAACATGTTAAAGCTAACTGTATCCGTTGCTGTCGATAAATCCATCGATGGTAATTCAGCTGTTTCAGACCAATTAATAACCTGTTTATCAGCGAGTTCTTTACTATCTGAAGATGAAGATTTAGATCCACACGCTGCCAAGACAATGACAGACAATGCTAGCACACCACTTAATTTCAAAACTGACTTTAACTTCATAATATGACCTCTCCTTTTTTATTTACCTTTTCTTAACGTAGGTTTATCTTACATTAGAAAAAGATTAAAATCAACATTAAACTCTAATTTAATTAAAAAGAGATTCAAGCGCCTTTAAAAAAGCCGTTTAACTATATAAAATATTCAACTCATAACATTTGCACGTTGTTAAAATGAGAGTTTGGCCATTTTTATTCATTAATTCTCATTTAATTCAGTTAACTTATTTTGATGTTCGAATATTTTTTTGAATAAATGTTATACTTAACCTATTAATTAAGTTCCACGAGGAGGTTCTCATGAAAGAAACTTATTCTACAGAAATACCAGTTATTGACGTTTTCATTGCTGGTATCGAAAAACAACGTGAAAATTTAGATTATACAATGTCTGAATTAGCTGCATTAGTCGAAGCTAACAACATGCATGCTGTTGAAGACATTCGTCAGAAATTAGATCGACCAACTGCTGCCCTTTACTTTGGTAAAGGTAAAGCTGAAGAATTCAAGACTGAAAGTGAAGCACAAGGTGTGAAAATTTTAGTTGTAAACGACGAATTATCACCAACTCAAATTCGTAACCTTGAAGCTGCATCAGGTATGGAAGTTATGGATCGTACAGGCCTGATTTTAGCTATTTTTGCTTCAAGAGCACAATCACGCGAAGCAAAACTCCAAGTTCAAATGGCTCAACTTCAATATCAGTTACCTCGTTTAAGAGGGATGCAAGATAAACTAGATCAACAATCTGGTGGTGGACTCGCTAACCGTGGTGCTGGCGAAACGAAGATTGAATTAGATCGTCGTGTGATTGAAAATCGGATTAACCACATTAAAAAAGATCTTGCTGAAATGGACAAAGAAGAATCTACTAGACGTAAACAACGTGATAAATCTGGTATTCCGACTGTTGCATTAGTTGGTTATACTAATTCAGGTAAATCAACGACAATGAACGGCTTGCTTCGTCTAATCGGACAAGATGATGACAAACAAGTTTTTGAAAAGAATATGTTGTTTGCTACATTAGATACAAGTGTCCGTAATATTCAATTTGAAGATAAAAAACAAATTTTATTGAGCGATACTGTTGGTTTTGTCAGCAAATTGCCTCACCAATTAGTAAAAGCTTTCCGTACAACCTTGGCTGAAGCTGCACAAGCTGATTTACTTATCCAAGTGATTGACGTGGCTGATAAACATGCTGAGGAAATGATTCAAACAACTGAAGATACATTAAAAGCTATTGGCGTCGAAAACATTCCGATGATTTATGCCTATAATAAAGCTGATTTAGCAAATATTGATTATCCTACTTTCTCAGATGATAAATTCACTTATAGTGCGCGTGATGAAAAATCACTTAATCAATTAGTAGATATCATTAAAAAGAATGTCTTTAAAGATAACGAAATTATGACTGTTCTTATCCCATTTGATAAAGGTCAACTTGTTGATTTAATCAATGAAAAGGCAACTATCTTAGAAACAGATTATGAAGAATCAGGTACAAAATTAAAGATTGATGCAACAAAAACTATTGCAACCCAATTGCAAGATTACATCGTTTAAAATAATTCTATAAAAAGAGTGCGTGAATCGGTCTGAAATAGCCGATTCACGCACTCTTTTTTGTCGTCATAATCATATCTAGTTTATTGCATGATTCCCGCTGTTATGCTAAAATGCAACTATTCATTTTAGAAAAGGAGGATTCAATTTTGGAAAAAAAACCAGCAGTTGGACTTAACAGATCGTTAGGTCTATGGTCAGCATTATCAATCGTAATCGGAACTGTTATTGGTTCTGGTATCTTCTTTAAACAAGCTTCGGTACTTGACTACACCGGCTCTACTACAAATGCCCTGCTCGCATGGCTATGTGGTGGTATCATAACCTTAACCGCTGGACTAACTGTTGCTGAAATTGGATCTCAAATTCCAGAAACCGGTGGATTATATATCTACATGGAAAAAATTTACGGTAAAATTTGGGGTTTCTTAGCTGGTTGGATGCAAGTTATCGTGTATGGACCAGCTATGATTGCTGCGTTAGGCGCGTACCTTGCTATTTTAATAGTAGATTTCTTTAGTATTCCAGCTGGTTATTCTCATTTAATCGCATTAATTGCAGTCATTTCTATTGGCTTCCTAAATATGCTATCAAATCGTTATGGTGCTTCATTCCAGATTATTACAACTATTTGTAAATTATTCCCTATTGCTGCTATTATTATTTTTGGTTTATTTTTTGGCAATGCAAATGCACTTGGCCAATCTGTTGCAACTGTCAGTCACTCTACAAATAATTTTGGTGTTGGTATACTAGCTACTTTATTTGCTTATGATGGTTGGATTCTGATTGCTAATATGGGTGATGAAATTAAAAATCCTAAAAAGACATTACCTAGAGCTATTGTTTTAGGAATTTCAATTGTTCTTCTTATTTATATTCTTGTTTCGTTCAGTATTATGCGTGTCATGCCTGCTAGTCAAATCCATCAACTAGGCGAAAATGCAACACCACAATTTGCTAAGATTGCCTTTGGCCAACTTGGTGGAAAAATTATGAATATCGGTGTCATTATTTCTATTCTTGGTTGTATGAACGGTAAAATCATGACATTCCCTCGAATTATGTGGGCAATGGGTAAGAACAAACAATTACCTTTCCATAAAGAAATATCTTATTTACATCCAAAATCACATTCACCTGTTATTGCAACATGTGTGGCTTTAAGTATTGCAGCGATTATGATTTTATTTTTTGATGCTGATCGCTTATCTGAAATTTGTATTTTTACAGTTTATTGCTTTTATGTTATGACTTTCGTCGGCCTCTTTATCTTACGCCGTCGGAATAAAGGAACAGATTTAAAACGTGTTTTCTCAGTTCCATTGTTCCCCATAACACCTATTGTTGCTATCTTAGGTGCAGCCTTCGTTTTAGTTAGCGAAGTTCAATCAGATATTGTAGGTGTTTTAATTTCATTTACAATTGTTGCACTTGGTATCCCGGTTTATTTATACGAAACACATAAAAATAAAGATCTATAATAAAAAATGTGTAATGACAGCTATTGTCATTACACATTTTTATTTTTAATTCATCATTTTCCGGGAAAAGGATTATTCACAAAAAGTTGTGTATAAAATTTAATTTCTTGCAAAGTCTGAGCAATTTTATTTTTTGTATAATCTGTTAACTTAGCATCGTTATTTAGTTGTCCATCTTCATTAAATGTTTGATCAACTATTCCCAATAATGTTGGCGTAGGCAACGTGATAAATCCTAATCGATTCAAAATAGGTACTAATTCAGCTGTTGCAAATTGTGCACCGCGCATGTTATCTGAGTAGCCCACAATCTTAACTGGTTTACGTTGCCCTTCAAAAGCCAAATAATCGATTGCATTTTTCAAAACGGCTGGAATAGCATGATTATATTCAGGCGTTAAGATAATAAAGCCATCTGCCGCAGCTACATCCGCTATCCATCGTGCTTCATTTTCAGGTAGTTGTCGATTTTCATTTTGCATAGGTGCCAATTTTTCGTGGAAGAAGGTTAACTGATAGTCACTTAATTTTAGAAATGAAAATTCAACATTATCCTGATTTTTTGCTACTCCTTCAATATACTTAATGACCCTTTTACCAATAGAATTCTCTCTTGAACTCCCTAGAATAACAGCAATTTTCACCATGACATCATCTTCTTTCTAATTTATTTTTCAATCAAACAAACCGTCATTTTATGCCGATTCTACTAACTAATAAAAATGGTTGCTAAAATCTATATAGATTTCAACAACCATTTTTATTTTATTGTCTACGCTAAGCGTCTTTCTAAGTATCTTGAAACCAATGATAGTGCATAACAAACGACGAAGTACATCACTGCTAAAGCGACGAACATTGGAATAACATAATTAGTATTTTGACCGTATACTAATTGTGCATGATACAGTAACTCTGGTAAAACAATGATAGTAGCCAATGACGTATCTTTAATTAATGAGATAAATTGACTAACCAATGGTGGAATCATTTTCTTTAAAGCTTGTGGTAAGACAATCACACGCAGACCTTGCCAATAAGTTAGACCATTTGCGCGAGCACCTTCCATTTGTCCGGGTTCAACAGCTTGAATACCACTTCGAATGATTTCAGCTAACATTGCTGATTCGAAAACGGTCATCGCTAACGTTGCTGACCAGAAAATTGATAACCGAATACCAACATTTGCTAAGCCAAAATAAACGAAAAATAAGATTAAAAGTAATGGTAAATTTCGAATTAAATCAATTATAAAACCAACTATAGCAGATAAACGTTTTACTTTAATATATCGTGTTAGGCCTAGAATAGCGCCAATTATAAAACTGAAAATAATTGAAATAACTGAAACTTCGATTGTTACTAATAATCCTTGTAGTAAGTAGCGAATATTTTCCCAACTATATGCTGCAATAAAATCTGACATATTTTTCTAGACCCCCTTTAACTTAATTTCTTTTCTAAATGTCTCATGTAATAACTTAATGGCATCGTGATAATTAAATATAACACCCCAACGATAATGTACGTGTTGATTGTATCAAATGTTGTTGATGCGATAATATCACCTTGGTACATTAAATCAAATCCAGCAACGAAGGCTAAAACTGAAGAGTTTTTTACCAAATTAATGAACTGATTACCCAAAGGTGGAATCACATATTTAAATGCCTGGGGTAAAATAATATGAAACATCGATTGCATGAATGTTAACCCGTTTGAGCGAGCACCTTCCATTTGTCCAGGATCAACAGCTCTAATCCCAGCACGAACTGTTTCTGCAATAAAGGCAGATGTGTAAATCGTTAGTCCGATTGTTCCAGCTGTAAATCCGTTGATATTCGTAACGTACATAGGTACCACAACGTAGAAAAACATTGCAACAACCAATAACGGAATATTTCTAAATATTTCAATATAGATACGTGCAATAATTTTTAAAATTCGATATGGCATTTCTTCCAAAATTGCAAAGAACGAACCTATAATTAAACTAAAAAATAATGCGAGTACACTTGAACACAATGTATAGCCAAGTCCTGTTAATAAGGCTTGCCAATGTTCTGTAAAAATCGTAATCATTGTTGACTCGCCTCCTTCACACTAAATCCTGGAATATCGCCAAACCATTTGTTTAATAATTTTTCATACGAGCCATCGGCACGCATTTCAGCTAAAGCCTTATTAACTTCATTCTTAAATTCACCTTGGCCTTTATCAATCGCAATTCCGTAAGGTTCATGCGTAAAAGTACCACCAACAACAGCAAAATCAGAATTCTCTTTAACCATCCCATATAAAATACCATTATCAGTTGTTAAAGCATCACCTTGACCAGATTTTAGTGCGGTTAATGCTTGCGCATAATCATCTAGTTCCAGCACTTCTGCTTTAGGTGCATACTTCTTCATGTTAATAACTGAAGTTGAACCCTTAACACCTAAAACAACCATACCGTCTTTATTCAAATCTTTTACGGATTTAATTGAGCTTGTTCTTTTAACTAAAATAGCTTGTCCGGCAGCAAAATAAGAGTTAGAAAAATCAACTTGTTTTTCACGATCTTTAGAAATGGACATCGTCGCAATAATTGCATCAATATTTCCATTTTTCAAAAGTGGAATTCTTGTTTTACTTGTTACCTGAACAAAATTAGCTTTACCATCTTTACCTAAGATTTTTTTTGTCACTGCCTTAGCAATATCAATATCAAATCCTTGGATTTCACCGGTTTTGATGTTCATTAAACCAAATAACTTCGTATCTGCTTTAACACCCCAGTTAATTGTTTTTGTTTCTTTAGCTGTTGTTGCAATGTTGGCTTTACTTTGCGCTCCACAGCCTGCAATAACTAATACCATAGCTATACTCATAAACAATAAGCTAATTTTTCTTAATTGTTTCATATTTTAATCCCCACTCTCACAGTCTTGAGCTCCTTAATGTTTAATAATTTTACTCAAGAATTTTTTTGCACGTTCTTCTTTTGGATTGTCGAAAAATTCTACTGTTGTATCATCCTCAAGAATTTGACCATCAGCCATGAAAATAACACGATCGGCTACTTCACGAGCAAAGCCCATTTCATGAGTTACAACAATCATTGTGATCCCATCATTTTTAGCGATATCTTTCATAACTTTTAAAACATCGTCAATTGTTTCAGGATCTAATGCAGAAGTTGGTTCATCAAATAATAGCGCCTTAGGTTTCATAGCTAGACTACGGGCAATGGCAATTCTTTGCGATTGTCCACCTGATAACATTCTAGGATATGATTGTGCTTTATCATCAAGTCCAACTGTTTTTAATAAATCCATTGCGATTTTTTTATTTTCAGCTTCATCCCGTTTTAAAACTAAACGTGGTGCAAGCATAATATTTTCTAAAACAGTTTTGTTTTCGTACAAGTTAAAATGTTGAAATACCATCCCAACATTTTTTCTGATTTTATCAATATTCGTTTTCTTATCTGCTAAATCAAAATTATCAACTAATAGTTGCCCCTCGTTAACTTGCTCTAAACCATTGATAGTTCTGATTAATGTACTTTTTCCAGAACCAGATGGCCCGATAATAACGACGACTTCGCCTGCTTCAACTTTTAAATTGATATTCTTCAATGCGTGAAATTTATCGTAATATTTCTCCACATTTTTAAATTCGATCATTGCCATACTCTCAATCCCCTTCTCTTAACTCTTTTATTCTTTTTTGTGATACTTTAATTATACTACCAAATGGATGTTTAATTGCAGTCTTTTTTAAATGTACCATATAATCACAAAAAAAGTGATAGCAATGTAGTTATTTGCTATCACTTTTTTACTAATTTTCTTTTTCTTTATAGGCAATTTGAACTTTAACGTGAAATTTATGTGATTCTTCAATAACTGATGATCGACCAGCAACCTTCTGATTACCACCATAAATAGTTGCTGTTGCTAAGTAAATATCATATTGTTCTTTAGCCGTTTCAATATCAGATAAACCAACATGGGTTAGGCGACCAATCAATTGTTTATCAATCTGATTCATTCCAGCGTAAACATTCATTTTTTCGTCTTCTATTTTTAATTCAAAAAATGGAAAAGCAACGGGCTGTGCTAACTCTGACACTGGTTTTCCTGTTTTCTGAATTTCTTTTATAATAGCATCATCTGACAATCCATCATAATCAAAATCTGAATACTTAACTTGCTTCATTTGATCAGCAATTTTTTGAATACTTACTTTTTCGTTTCTATTTGTCCTAAGTGTCGCTGGCATCAGCATTTTAGAATCAAATAGGCCATTCGTTTGAACATAACCTGGTTGCATTCGGCGACGTTTATCTCCTTCAATTTCTTCCTTAGGCGGTCCGCCCAACAATTTTTCAATTTTCGGTGAAGGATCAAATTTAGTTGTTTTATTTGTAAAATAATGAATAACATTTAAAACAATAAAATATAATAAAACAAAAAAAGCAAGAATAAACAAACTACCTCTAACATAATAACCATTTATGAAATATCGTGATGCGATATACAATAAATACCAATTACCAAGAAAGCCTAAAACAGTATAAATTCTATTTTTTAATTTTAAATTAACATTAATAAACCCTAAATAATGGTTTGCTAAATCTAGTAAACTAAACATTTATTTACCTCCTAATCCTTAGTCTGTATTTGTCGTTTCTGCACTGGCTTTGGCTTTGTCAGTCGTTACCGTTTTAGTATTCTTCACGCTACTACTTGTGCTTGTTGCCGAGCTAGCTTTATCCGCATTTGTATCAGTATCTGTACTTGTATCAGTTGTGTCATCGGTACTTGTTTCCGCGCTCTTATCATCCGTTGTATTATCGGCACTTGTACTTGCTGATTTGTTTGATGTTTCATCGGCAGCACTTGAACTACTAGACTCATCTTTTGAACTTTCTGATGAAGAGGACGAATCAGAAGAACTCGTCTCAGAAGATGAACTTACTTCTTTGGAACTCGAATTATCGTCTACTTTAGGTTTAGTTTCCGACGGTGATGAAGCTACTGAAGAAACTGTTGCTCCTTCGTTTGTATTCGTTGTTTTGTTAACAACAACGTTAGTTGCGCCCAATGCAAGTACGATAGAAACAATTGCAAAAGGTGTTATAAATGGTGGCGTTCTATATGCCATTAACTCTCACTCCAATTTTGTACTTTTTCCATTAAACCATTTGTTATTGAAGTTTATTCGAAGATAAACTTAATTTTTCGATAATTTTTTTTGGCATTCATCACAAATCCCATGTAATTCAAATTTATGTTCTTCTATTTTGTAACCTGGTAACTGTTTTACAAAATAATCTAGCGGACAGCTATCAAGTTCAACCACCTTACTACAAGAAGTACAAATAAAATGATGGTGATGTTTGTGACTAAAATCACATTGATATTTTACACAGGCTCGTTCACCATTCATCCGTTGCTCAACAAGACCCATTTCTTTAAATTCTTTGATATTTCGATAAATTGTATTATGACTCATCCCTGGATATTTATTTCTCATATAGTCATCCACAACTGTAACGTCAACATAAGCTTCCTCATACTGACTTAAATACGTTAATAAACTTTTTCTTTGTTTCGTAATTTTATATTTATTTTCTTTTAGTATATGCAATGCATCATCAATTAATTCAGTCAAAAGGCTTATCTCCATTTCTAAATAATAATGGTTACTCTTTAAGAAGAATACCATATCAACTAAAAAAAGCAATCACTCTTAACCTAATGATTGAATTAACTGATCAATCTGTTTCTTTGCGTCAACTAAATCGTCATTAATAATGACATGTGCTATACCTTCAAGATCTGCTGGAAGTTTCATGTCTCGTTTTGCTTCACCAGAATCTAAGCGTAAACTTCGATTTCGAATCGTATCTCCCCGTTTAATTAACCGATCTTGTAATATCTGATTATCCGATACAGACAAATATAAGACAACTGTTTCTTTTGGTAATTCTTTTGAATACGTGATGGCACCTGCCGTATCGAGTACAATTGTCGCATTTTTTGCCTCTGACCAAGCAGCATCTATCGCTTCTCTTGATGAACCATAGTAATGGCGATCATACTCAACATGTTCTAAATAATGAAAATTAAAAAAAGTTTCATCGGATTCAAAATAATAATCGCGACCATTTTTTTCATTAACTCTTGGTTGCCTAGTTGTGTGAGTAATCACCTTTTTGGCATCAAATTGCTTGGTTAGATAGTCTCTAATCGTCGTTTTACCTGTTCCCGGAGCACCCGTGATCACGAATATTCGTTTTTGCATTAAATCATCCCTTTATCGTTTTTAGACTTCTTCATATTATTTAAAAAATTTTTGGTTAATATAAAACAAATGACTTGCATTCATTTTATGTACGTACTATACTAAGCTTCTACTAAAGAAAGTAGAATGCGCTTTCATGGTAGTAAGATATAGAAATACGGAGGATACACACTTATGAAATTTGGAACATTTAGTAAAAACTGGTATACGATTTCTTTAGACACTGAAAAACAAATCTTTATTGCTAGTTCAAAAAATAATCCAGCCATTTCAGGTTCTGGGGTAACAATCGAAACAGCCGTTTCCAACTTATCAACAGAAATGAAATATGTTCAATCTGGACAATTTGTATAGAGGGTAAATGTGAGCTCACGCACATCAACCCTTTTTTATTTGGACTTTTTTACCGATTAAACCTTACCATCAATCGCTTAATGGGTACGTATAATAAACTAACAATGATAATTGTCGAGATTGAATTAACAACAGTTGCAGGTAAACTTAAAAACGCCTGAACAGCGGCGACATTAAAACTAACACCTTTAATCATTGCTTCACCAATCGAAACTAAATATGATGTTCCTATTTTACCAATTCCTGCCGTTGCAGCAATAATGATAATCCAATATTTACCATGATAATTTTTTAATCCTTTCGTAACAACCGTAATTAGTAATGCAATAACCACTACTTCTAGTACAGTAAAATATGACGTATCTGCATAACCATTCAAAATATCAAATAATCCCAGACCAATCGCTCCTGCAATTGTGCCATAACTAAACCCTAAAAAAATCACGGCCAATGCTGCTAGTGAATTACCGAAATGAATAAATGGTTTTCCCACCATAGCTGGGATTGGTATTCTAAAAACTGAGATACCTATATAAATAATTGCCGCAAATAATCCCGCTAAAATAATGCTTCTTAATCTTTCATTTCTCATTTTATTTTTCCATTCTATCGTTAATATCGGGTAAAATACTCATAAAATTAACCCCTAACCTTTGATCAAGTCCTTCATTATCAGAATTACTCATCGCTTTCCATGTTACTTCTACTGCAAATTCCAATGCTTCCCTTAGTGAATGACCATTCATTAACTCACCCACTACGCAGCTTGCTAGCAAGTCTCCTGTCCCAAAATAATGATTCTCACGTTGTTCTTTTAATACCCAACCTGATTCGCCTTCTTTTGTTAGAAAAACAACACCAATTTGATTTTTCTGGTTTGTAACTCCTGTAATTATAACCGCTTTTAAATTTAATTTCTTTAATAAACGTGTTAGTAACTTTTTAATTTCTGCCTCGCTAGGATTTTCCTGATAATTACAGTCTGCCAATAAGTAAGCCTCTGTTAAATTGGGTAAAATTAAATCTGCTTGCGTTAAACATAACATGCTTAATTCTTCTACATAGTCGTTTGTCAGTCCTGAATATAACGTGCCGTGATCAGCCATAACTGGATCAATAACGGTGAGTGCTTTATCATCAGATAACCTATCTAGTAGAATCCCCATCATTTTAATACTTTCTGCCGTCCCTAGATAGCCCAAATATGCGCCCGTAAATTGAACTGGAATAGTTGCCCAGTGTTCTTCAAAAGCTTTTATAAATGGTGAGATGTCTACCTTCATTGGTACTCCAAATCCACCTGTATGACTACTTAATAACATTGTTGGCAATATTGTCGTCCGTTGTTGATAACTAGCTAAAACAGGAACCGCAATCCCTAATGAAACACCACCAACACTAGATAAATCTTGTGCAATCAATAATTGTTTCATTATTCCACCTTCTTCATTTGAAGTTATTTAATTCATTATAAAATGAATACGCCAGAATAGCGATATTTAGTAACCATTTAAAAATAAAAAACTGTTGAAAAATTAGCACTAGGCTAGTTCCTCAACAGTTCAACTATTTCTTCAATTCAATTTTATTTTGTCGACCAATCGCATGTTTTAACATAAACGGTGCTACGATAGTTGAAATAATAATTACCATGATAACTGCCGAATAGTATTCCGTCGACAACAAGTGTGCGGTATACCCAATTTGGACAATAATCAAAGCCATTTCGCCACGAGAAATCATCCCCGCACCGATTACATATGCACTATTTAAATCAAATCCAAGTAACCTAGCACCTAATCCACCACCTAGTAATTTTGTGAGGACGGCCAAAATCGTTAAAATAACGATAAACCAAATATTTTTCATAAATCCATCAAATGACATGCTTAATCCAATACTCGTGAAAAACATTGGAATAAAGACTGCATAACCAATTGGTTCAATATTGGCATCAATTTCTTTTTTATACGGTGTTTGTGCCACTGCAATTCCTGCAAAAAAGGCACCAACAACAGCACTTAACCCCACTAAGTCAGCTAAGTAGGCCATACCTAGACAGATAACCAGTGACATAATCGTAATCGATGAGCCAACTAATAATCGTTCACTTAATCTCATCAAGAAAGGCGCCACCCACTTGAATAGGATTAAAATACCAATGAAGTAAACAAATTCTAATAAGAAGCCAATCCAAATGTTAGCTTGTGCGCTATCACCGGTACTTGTAATATTACCAAATACACTAACTAATACACTTAAAATAACAACAGCTAAGATATCATCCACAACGGCCGCACCTAGGATTGTTGCACCTTCTTTTGAATCTAATCGTTTTAATTCTTTCAAGACTTCGACGGAAATACTAACTGACGTTGCCGCAAAGATAACACCTAAAAATAAAGCCGATTCAAATCCAAAATTATAAATTCGACCAAAGTAATAGACAACTAAGATAGGGAAGACAACACCTAAAGTCGCAACTGATAAGGCCGGTTTTAAATACTTTTTAAGTAGATCTAAATCACTTTCTAATCCCGCCATAAACATTAAAATAATCACACCAATTTCTGCGAACATCGCAAATAAATGATCTGAATGGACCCAATTCAACATTGCTGGTCCAAGTAAAACACCAACTAATAATTGCCCGATAACACTAGGAACACCAATTCGTGTGCTGACATGACCCGCAATTGATGTTGCCACTAATACTAAACAAATCGTTCCTAAAAATGCCATTATTTCTCCTCTCACTTGTCACTATCTATATTAACCATAACATACATTAAAAATAAAAAGCAGCAAATTCCCTCTCGGAATTCACTGCTTATGATTCACTTAATTAAATTAAGCTTCTTCACTGTTAAAAATATATTTTGCTGCGAATGCTGCAATAGCACCACCAACTAATGGTGCAAGAATAAATACCCAAAGTTGTGAAAGTGCATCGCCACCGGCATAAAGTGCAGGTCCAATACTACGAGCAGGGTTAACTGAAACCCCTGTAAGTGGTAAACCAACAAAGATAAGTACTGTTAATGTTAAACCAATCACAAAGCCAGCAATATTACTGTTACCAAATTTTTCACTCGTAACCATCAAAATAATAAAGATGAATAAGAATGCGAATAAGGCTTCAACGAAAAATGCCATACCACCAGGAATTGTTGCATAACTATTTGAACCAAAACCATCAGCAACTTTTGATGTATCTGTCATTGATGAAATAATCATCTTAACCACGCTAGATGCTACAATCGCACCTAAGATTTGACTAACCCAGTAAGCAACCATATCAGTCAATGACATGCGCTTGTTGATGTACATTGCTAATGAAACAGCAGGATTGATGTGTGCACCTGAAACAGGTCCAATAGCATAAACCATCAATGTAATAGCTAAACCAAATGCAAGTGCAATAACAAGTGGGCTACCGTTACCTAACGTAACTGCCCCTGTACCAAATAATACCAAGAAAAATGTGCCGATAAATTCAGCAATATAATTTTTATAATTCAATTTTAAATCCCCCTATATTAGTATCTCTTAATTATACACATAACCATAAACTCATTTCAATTATTTTTTTATTTTTAATTTTTGAATTAAAACCCATGCTGTAATTGGAACCGCTAGAATAACACCTATAATAGAAAATAAAATCATTATTAATTCTGCAACAAAAATTTTATCATTTATAATATCTGCGAATGTAGCATGCGTCTGTACTAATAAAATAAATAGCGCTAAAAAGCCACCAAAGAAACCAAAAAATAGTGTATTAAACGTTGTTCCAATAATATGTTTACCAATACTAATACCAGCTGCGTATAACTTTTTTAAATCAATTGTTGGTGTTTGTTCAATAATCTCATTTAAGCCAGCCGAAATTGCAATCGCACCTTCAGCAATTGCGCCTAAAGTACTAAAAATAGCTGTTGAAATCGCTATTTGCATAAAATTAGCGCCTACTAATAACGAAAATGCTTCTATTTCTTCACTATCTTCTGCACCAAAACCTTGAACTGCAGCAAAATGTTCAACTGGAATAATCAAAAGAACGAGAATAACCAGAACAATTAACGAAGCATAAAAAGCAGTTTCAGTAACTTGCACATTATCATCACCAAGAAAAATCGTAATAGCTAAAATAATAATGCCATTAATTAGGGTCACTGCTACCGGCGGAAATCCTCCCGTAATTAAAATAATCGTAAAAAATAACATGATAAAATTAAAAAATAAGCTTAAAAATGAACGAACACCATTCATTCCTCCAACAATGACCATTAAGACAAATAAAATGGCACTTAACCAACCAATTGTAATCATAATGTGTCATCCCCTTTGATTAATCGACTTGCAAAAAAACTTGCGACAGGTATCGCAATGACAATCCCAATACCGCTGATTAATGTTTGGACAACTCCTAAAGCCATGGTCCATGAAAAAGTATAGCCAATTGTATTGGTCGTTCTAAAGTACAAAACGGCAAGTGGGAAAATGTCAGCAATAAAAATTAAGAATAAGACGTTAATTAATGGTCCCATAATCGATTGTCCAACCTCACGTCCAGATTTAAAAAGTTCTTTCGATGAAATAGTTGGTTGTTCTTTTTTTAATTGAAATAGTGTTGCAACGATATCTGTCGATTCATCCATGACAGCCCCTAGAGAACCTAGTAGTGTGGCAGCAAGGAATAGTTCCTTTGGCGCTTGCGTTGCATAAGATAGAGCTTCGTAATGCATCCCTTGATCATTTGTCAGTTTTAAAATAATGACACTAATGATTAACGATAAACTAGTTCCCGTCAAAGTTGCCAATAACGTGACCAGCATCTGTCGATTAAAGCCAATTACCAAACTCAAGGTCAGTACTGCAAATATTAGAGCAATACCTGCGAAAATCCAAAAGAAGTTCGTAATATTAACGAATATTTCAAATTTAATGGCTAAAAAGAAAATAATCATATTTAAGACGATACTTAATACAGCAATCATGCCACTAAACTGCATAAATCCTACCAGCATACTAACGGCAATCCAAATTAATATGGCCACGACGACATCTCGTTTGAACCCATCAATAATACCAGTTAATCCACTTTTATGAGGATTAATCGTTACAAATACTTGATCATTTTTCTGGTATTTTTGATCATTTGCGCGAGATGAAGAATATGTATTTGGTAGTCTTATTTTTTGCCCTTTATACTTACCATTCATCACAGTTCCAAATAATTTTTGTTTAGTCTGTGTATCTTTATTTTCAAATTCATCTGTTACTTTTTCAGTTTTTTCATCCTTAACCTGTGTTATTTTAACAATCGTATCTGAATACAGTGCTTGATCAAATTTAACACCTATTACGAGTATGCCACCGATAATAATCGTTAGAATTAAAATAATGTTCTTCTGAAGTAACTTTTTCATGGGTTCACACCTCATTTATTATTAATACACTTCCACCAGTTTAACATTTTACAACAAAAAAAGTCCGACCAAAGGCCAGACTTTAATCTATCTTATTTTAACTTTATAAAGCTTTGAAACAGCTAACTATTATCTACTTAATAGACATGTCACGATAAAATAATGTCGTTCCATATGGGTTAATGTGTAATCCGGATGCATCTGGGTTCAATAAGTAGGCCATTGCACCTTGGAAAACAGGTACTGTATAAGCATCTTCTTCGACCAATTGCTTTTCAGCATCAATCAAGCTATTCCAACGTTTCGTTGGATTTGTTGCAAATTCATTTTTAGACTGATCGATATCTTTTAAATATTGTGCATTTTTGTAATCGGTATTTAAATGATAAGCGCCACCATCATTAATAAAGTTAATTGGATCAGCATAATCTGGTGTCCATGTCCCATAAACGATATCAAATTGGTAAGCCGTTGTTGCTGCTAATCGCGATTTAATTGGAATATTACGTGCGTTAATTTTTAATCCAGGTAAGTTACTCTCTAACTGCGCTTGCAAGTATTCAATCACTTGTTTAGCTTCTGGCGTATCAGAACCCAATATTTCAATTGTTAAGTCCTTCTTACCGATCTCTTTAAGTCCTTTTTCCCATTCTGCTTTAGCTTCTTTTTTATTAAAAGCAAGCAAGTCTCCTGCTTCTTTACGGTAATCTTCCCCATTAATCGGATTTGACACAAATTTAGCTGGGACGATTCCATTTAATGCAGATGAACCATCATTAAGAATTTTGCTAGCTAATAATTTTTTATTAAATCCTAGCGCAATTGCTTTACGAATATGTTTATTACCAGTTGCCTCACGCTTAGTATTAAAACCTAAATAACCAATCATTGGTGTTTTACGTGTTGCGAACCCTTTTTCATTCTTATATTGTTTAACATAATCATTTGCTAACATTGAGAAATCAATCTTCCCTGTTTGATATAACTTGCCAGCAGTTGCACCATCTTTAACAACTTGAACGTCAACTTTAGCTAACTTAACTGATTTAGCGTTCCAATAACTGGTATTTTTAACATATGACCATTTGTTATTAGTTCCTTCCCAATCAGTTAATTTATAAGGACCATTCACAATCATATGTTGTGAATCCGTTGCATATTGACTACCTTGTTTTTTAACGTAAGCTTCATTTTGAGGTACAAATGGTGCACCCGTTAATACTTCTGGTAAATAGCTAATTGGTTGTGCCAGAGTAACTTCTAATGTTGTTTTATTCAGCGCTTTAACACCTAACTTATCAACGGCCATCTTGCCATTTCGGATAGCAAACCCATTTTTAATAATATCAATTCGTTGTGAATTAGGTGATGCTGTTTTAGGATTTGCTAGTTTTTGCCAAGCGTAAACAAAGTCATTTGCTGTAACAGGAGTCCCATTTGACCAGTTCTCAGCTCTTAATTTATAGGTGTAAACTGTTTTTGCTTTGTTAACCGTCACACTTTTTGCTGCAGCTAACACTGGTTTATTTTTTTGATTATACGTATACAATCCTTCATAAACGTTTTGTATTGCTTCAACACTAAATGTATCACTGTATTTAGTAGAATCTAAAGTGCCTAATTGATCAGTTACAGCCACTTTTAATATGTTATCGTCTTTCGTCGCTGTTTTTGAACAAGCAGCTAGCACCCCTATAAACATGATACTTAAAACTACCGCAATTTTCCTTCTCACTTTAGACACTCTCCTTTTTTAGTTACCTTAATGTGATTAACTTTACCTAGTTACTTATTTTTTGTCAATAAAGACGTATCATTTCAACCAACTTTACATTTAAGCTATACTTAACCCAGTGTCTTACTCAATTCTGAAAGGAAGTTTTTGACTTATGAAAAATAATCAATTTGCTAACTATACACCTACTTTTGAGACACAAATAAAAGAACTTAAAGCTATTAATTTGTATATAGCCTCCGAAACCAATCCTACACATTTATTTGAACAATTACTCAATAAAATTCTCATCGACTATCAAACAATCGGTGCGAAACAACAAAAAATGATGTCCTTATTAGCGACAGAATCCATTTCTGTTTATGAATTTTTTACTACAAAAAAGGAATTAACACCTGTTATCTTTTATAATGTTGCATTACAGTTACTAGAATTTGAAGTCGATGTCGATTTCAAAATTGATGACCCATTTACGGCAATGGCTAAAATTCAGTTACCTTCTATTGAAATTATTGAATCCGTTAATGATTTTTGGTCCGCATGGTATCTCTTACTGACAACACATACCAAAAATGGCCAAGTCTTCACAGATACACTAGCAAATAAAGGGTACTTTGTTTCATTTTATAAAGATGCGAAACCTTTATTTTTCAATGGAAAAGCGCAACCTGTTTTTGATACAACTAAACTGATTCGTGAAGTCGTCTACGTTGAAGCCCCATTAGATACTGACCAAGATGGTCAACGTGATTTATTAAAAACAGAAATTTTAAGACCACTAGTTACATCCGGACTAAAAGTACCTATTCTTTATACAGCAAGTCCTTACAATCAAGGCACAAATGATGATTCTGAATTAATGCGCAACGTTGATATCCCGCTTACCGAAAAACCAGTTACTGAATTAACTGAATCTGATATCACCTATAACTATCAGAAATCCAACTTACCCGAACCACGATCAATCCTCTCAGAATCAACAGAAACTGAGCAAACCTTTAGCCGTGAATCTTCGTATACATTCAACGATTACATGCTAGCTAGAGGATTTGCAATCGTCTATGCAGCTGGTATTGGTACTCGAGAATCAGATGGTATTCGTACTTGTGGGAGTGTTGAAGAAACGGTATCAACCGTCGCCATTATTGAATGGCTAACGGGACATCGGCAAGCATTCACAAATAAACTCGATAATCGATCAATTAAAGCCACTTGGAGTAATGGTAACGTTGCTATGACTGGTAAATCTTACCTTGGTACGCTTGCTACTGCAGCTGCAACAACTGGTGTATCCGGCTTAAAAACAATCATTTCTGAAGCCGCTATTTCAAGTTGGTATGATTATTATCGTGAAAATGGACTAGTCGTCGCGCCTGAAGCTTGCCAAGGTGAAGATGCAGATGTTTTAGCTGCGCTTTGTTTAAGTCGCCAAAAAGATGCCGCCGACTACGCTAATATTCAAGACTACTTTGACAAAGTTATGAATCGATTATCTATAGGACAAGACCGTGCATCTGGTAATTACAATAAATTTTGGGATGAACGTAATTATTTAAACCAAACTAAAAATATCAAAGCAAATATTGTTATGGTCCATGGTTTAAATGATTGGAACGTCAAACCTCGCCAAGTTGAACAACTTTGGCAAGCATTACGTCCTTTACCTATTGTTAAAAAATTATTCTTACACCAAGGTAAACATATCTATATCAATAACTTTCGCTCATTAGATTTCACTGATATGATGAATTTATGGTTATCAAATCAACTTTATAATATCGAAAATGGTGCTGAGACACTTATTCCCAATGTCACCATACAAGATAACCTAGAAGCTGAAACGTGGCACACTTATGATGATTGGGCAGACCCGGATTCTCCTACCCAATCCTATCATTTCCAACAAAATAAATTAACACAATCAGTCACATCAGATGCTCACCAATTTGCTACTTTCAAAGATAACTTACCAACTGACCTTTTTAACAACTACGTCAGAGATAATCATCTTTGGAATCAAGCTTTAGTTTCAACTAAAGAAACAGAAATGGCTAAAAATAGAATCCAATTAATCTCAGAACCATTAACAGAACCGCTGTTTATTTCCGGTTCTGCTCACATAAAATTGTCTGTTGCAGCACTACAAACAAAAGGGCTCATTAGTTGCATGCTTATCGATTATGGTGAAGAAAATAGACTCACCCCCGTGCCATCCATTCTCAAACGAAAATCTTTAGATATGGGATTTCATTGGCGTGAAGATGATTTGGTTGAATTTACTAAAAATCCCACAAAAACTCCTTGGAAAATGATTTCCAAAGGTCATATCAATTTACAAAATAGGACAAATCGTTATCAAAATGATTCTGTCCTTCCAGGAACTTTCAACACAGTAGATTTTGATTTACAACCAACTGCCTATCACATTAAGGAAGGTCATCAGATTGAATTAATCATTTACGCAACAGATTTTGGGATGACTTTACGAAATAACGATTCAGATAGTTATACTATTAACTTAGCTAATTCGCGTCTTAAAATTCCTTATCAATCTGTTAGTACAGTATCATTATTCTAAATAAAAAAGAAAATCATCAAAAAAATTATTGATGATTTTCTTTTTTTATTTATCAATATCTACGTATTAAGTAATGAGACAATTCGCACACAAAAATAACTTTAATAAATCCAACAATCAAAAATGGTAAAATACCTATTAAAAATGCTTGTTGCATCGAGGTTTGTTGGTAAACCATTAACCAGATTGCTCCTAAAACTAATTGCACACTAGCACCTAATAAATTCCCCATGTACAACTGCCAACGACCATTACCATACCATTTTAAAAACAGCCCCGTTAAGATAATATAGGCTAAAAAACCAAATAAATAACCACCTGTTGGTCCAATTAAAGAAAAAAGTCCCGAATGAAATCCAGCAAAAACTGGGATTCCTATTAATCCTAATAGGAGATAAATGCCCACCGCTTTTAATCCTTCTTGAACCGGTCTCAAACTCGATAATAATCCGATAAAAATGGTTTGTAACGTTAACGGGATTGGCCCCAATGGAATGGTTAACTGGGATAAAACACCCAAAACGGCTGCTAACTCTGCTGCTATAATTAATTGTTTTAACTGTTTATTTTGTCCCATTTGTTAAGCCTTCCACATTCACCTTTGTAATTTCACCAGCCATATAAGTCGTTATTTGCCCATTTTTATCTCTCAATACCAACTGTCCATCATCTTTAATTGTTTCAACTGTACCAATAATTTCTTGATGACCACTTTTTAAAGTAACTGTCTGTCCAATAACTAGTGACCGTTTACGATAATCATTCATGAAGTCACCATTTTGGTAATTCTGATAGATTTGGATAAATTGATTGGTAATTTCAGCAATCAACTCATTCCGTGTGACATTATTCGATTCATCAATTAATGAACCCACTTTATCTTGTAACTCTGGAGATAATTTTTTAAGGTCTGTTTTAAAATCTAGCCCAATCCCTATAACTAAGCTTGTCACTTGCTGCGTTTCAAAATCTGTGACAGCCTCCGTTAAAATCCCGCAGACTTTTTTATTTTGATAATAAATATCATTCACCCACTTTATTTGTGGTTGAATTTTCAATTTATTTTCTAAAGCATAACTAACCGCCATGGCAGTTGCTGTCGTTAGCTGACCAACATCTTTGATAGGTTGATCAATTCTCAATAAATAACTGATATAAATCCCAGTCTCTTCTGGTGATTCAAATGTTCGACCAAATCGACCATATCCTGCTGTTTGACTATTGGCCACTATTAACAGTGGACCCTGTATATCGGGCTGGCTTGAACGCTCTTTCGCCAATACATTGGTAGATGTCACTTCATCAAATAATTCAATTTGCATCATGTCAGTTGTTAAATAAGATTGAATTAGTTGTGCGTTCAACTGATTACCATCATTTAGACTATATCCTTTTTGTGGAATCGTCTTAATGTCAAAACCCTGCTCTTGTAAACTCTTAATAGCCATCCAAATAGCAGTTCTCGAAACGCCAAGTTTTTCAGCCAATAGTTCTCCCGAAATAATAGTATCTTGTTGTCCAGCTAATATTTTTAGAATACTGTCTTTAGTTTTCATTTTACACCGTTAACCTTTTAATTTTATTAGTTAACATAACTTTAAGCTAACTCACTAAAATATGCAACTAACACTCTTAAAAAAATACCATCCTCACTTTCATTCTGGTAAATAATCATAAAAGTGCTATGATTAATCTATTCTTAAGAAATTAGGTGGATTAATATGGCATACGGAACGAAAATTATTACGTTAGATAATGGTTATCATCTCTGGACTCATACTGAAGGACAAGGTGATATCCAACTACTTTGTCTACATGGTGGGCCTGGTGGTACACATGAATATTACGAAAATTTTGCTGAAAAATTAGCACCTCTTGGCGTTCAGGTTTCAATGTATGACCAACTCGGTTCATGGTATTCTGATCAACCAGATTTTACTAAACAAGAAAATGTTGATAAATTTCTTAATATTGATTACTTCATTGATGAAGTTGAAGAAGTCCGTATTAAATTAGGTTTAGATAACTTCTACCTAATTGGTCAATCATGGGGTGGTGCTCTTGTTCAAGAATACGCCTTAAAATATGGTGACCATTTAAAAGGTGCTATTATCTCAAGTATGACTGATGATATTAACGAATATTTAGCAAACGTTAATGCTATTCGTGCTAAAGAATTGGATGCTGATGCGCTTGCCTACATGCAAGAATGTGAAAAAAATAACGATCTTGATAATGACCGTTACCAAGGTTATGTCGATATTTTAAATGACGGCTATGTTGATCGTAAAAAGCCAGCCCAAATTTCTCATTTAGTAAGCACAATGGCTGAACCCGTTTATAATTACTTCCAAGGTAACAATGAATTCGTTGTGACTGGTAAATTAAAAGACTGGTCTACTCGTGACCGCATTAAAAATATTACTGTCCCAACATTAATCACATTTGGCGAACATGAAACAATGCCTTTAGCAACAGCTAAAAGAATGTCAGAAACAATTCCACATGCTCGTCTTGAAACAACTCCTGAGGGTGGTCATCATCATATGATCGATAACGCTCCTGTTTACTTTGATCATTTAAGTACCTTCTTATCAGATGTTGAAAACGACAATTTTAAAGATTAAATTAAAAAATACCACCATTGATAACTACTATCAACGGTGGTATTTTTTTATCTCTTAATCGTGTAACATCATTGCATTAATTGCAACAACAATTGTACTTAACGACATCACAACTGCACCCACTAATGGACTTAAAATAAAGCCAATTGGTGCTAAAACGCCGGCAGCCAATGGTAATGCAATAATATTATAACCTGCACCCCACCAAAGATTTTGAATCATTTTCAATCTTGTGTTTCGACTTAATTTCAAAAATTTTATGATATCCATCGGATTACTTTTAACTAATATAACGTCTGCAGAGTCGACAGCAACATCCGTACCTGAACCAATTGCCATCCCTATTGTTGCACTTGCTAAACTAGGCGCATCATTAATACCGTCACCAACCATGATAACGTTATGTCCTTCGCCCTCTAACTGACTAACAATTTTAGCCTTATCTTCAGGCATTAAGTTAGCACGAACATCTACAATACCTAGTTTTGCACCAACTTTATCAGCAGCTTGTTGATTATCACCAGTTAACATAATCACTTTGATATTCATTTTTTCTAATTTTTCGACTAAACCAAATGATTCTGGTTTAATTTGATCCCCTTGAGCAACATACCCAATCACTTTTTCATTTTGAATTAAATAACTAATTGAATCTCCTTCGTTGTCAGAAGCCATTTCATCCGTTAATAACTGTTGTTTATTAACATAAGCTTCAGAAACAATTTTGAATGCATCATCGTTAATATGTCCTTCTAATCCAACACCATTAATTTGTTGTGTTTCACTTGCAGTTGGAATCTCAATTTTTAAATCTTCTGCTTTTTGAATGATTCCTTTACCCAAAGGATGTGTCGATCCACGTTCTAACGACGCCATCAATCCGATAATTTCTGATTCAGAAAACTGATCAGTAAATGTTTTATATCCGGTTACCACGAAATGACCTTCAGTTAAAGTTCCTGTTTTATCAACAAGTAATGTGTCAATTGTGTGTGCAACTTCTAGCGCATTTCTATTTTTGATTAATAAGCCATTTTTAGCTGATAAAGAAGTACTTCTCGCAACAACTAATGGAATGGCTAAACCTAAAGCATGTGGACAAGCAATCACTAGAACAGTTACAAGAATTGATAATGCCTGACTAAATGTCCCTGTAATTAACCATACAATGAATGCTAAAATACCAACAGTCATGGCAGCATAAAATAAATATCCCGCAACTTTATCAGCTAACGTTTCCGTATCTGATTTTTCTGACTGCGCTTTTGTGACTAATTTAACAACTTGAGCTAAGTAACCTGTTTCACCAGTTCCCGTTACAGTCATTTGGATTTCTCCATTACCATTAACTGATCCACCAACGACTTCATCATCTACTACTTTTTCAACTTGTTTCGATTCACCAGTTATCATAGCTTCATCGACGCTTGTTTTACCAGAAATAATTGTTCCATCAGCTGGAATCGTTTCATTTCCTTTAACTAACAGAATATCTCCAACATGAACATTTGTTAAATCAACATCTTCAATTTTTTTATTTTCTCTAACGATATGTGCTTGTTTAGGTAAGAGTTGTGCTAATTTTTGAACAGCATCTCCTGCTGACATAACAGCGTTCATTTCAATCCAATGACCTAACAACATAATGACAATTAACGTTGCTAACTCCCAGAAGAAATCCATAACATGATGACTTGGATCTACAAGATTATTCATCACAACAGCATATAAGCTATACAAGTATGCCACACTAATACCCATTGCGATTAAGGTCATCATTGCTGGCTTTTTATCTGCAAGCTCCATCTTTGCACTATCTAAAAATGTTTTACCGCCATAGAAAAATAATCCAGTACCAATAAGTGCTACAACCCAATCAGATCCAGGGAAAGTAAACTGTAAGGGTAAGTTAATCCCCATCATAGGTGTCATTAAAACAATAGGAATTGCTAAAACTAAAGAAATCCAGAATTTCAATTTTAGATTTCCCATATGCATCATGTGCCCACCCATGTTCATTTGATCGTGGTCCATTCCTTCCATATCCATGTGATCCATACTCATGTGGTCCATATTTTTCATATCCTTATGATTCATATTCATGTGATCCATTTCTTTCATATCTTTGTGATCCATTTATACCGCCTCCATTAATTTATATTTTTAGTTTACACTTGTAAACTTAGATAGTCAAATAATTTATCTGTTACAAAAAAAATGTCAAAGAGATAAATATCCCTTTGACATTTTTATATAATCACATAAACATTTTAGTTAATTTACAATTCTATGCATCTTTACCAATTGTTTTACGACGGTTAACTTCTTTTTCAGCAAGTACATCGGAATCTTTAAATCCAAAGACCCAAGTACAACCAAATGCTACGATTATTGTAACAATTGATGCAATCCAAAAGTTAATTTCGTTACTCATTCCTCCACCAAACTTTAAAGGTGTAAAGAATGAAGGGAATCCGATTAATGAACCAGTAAATCCGTACATATTAACGTTTAATAGTCCGGCTACTAATCCACCAACTGCACCACCAATATTAGCTGCTAAGAAGACACGCCCATATTTTAAGGTAATCCCATAAATAGCTGGTTCTGTAATACCACTGAATGCTGCAATAACTGCACCACCAGATAATTCTTTAATGTTAGCCATTTTTGATTTAATCATAACTGCCATTACAGCAGCACCTTGAGCTACCATTGTAATTGAAACAATTGCATTTAAGTAGCTGTAGCCTTTTGAAGCAATATCGTTTGCGATTAAAGGAACAACTGCCCAATGTAAACCAAAGATAACTAAACATTGATATAATCCACCAATAACAAAACCTGCAATTGGGTAGTTTGCTGTTAAAATTGTGTTTAAAATAATAGAAATACCTGTACTAATTAACGTAATAATAGGTCCAACAATAATGATAATAGCGGCCGAAACGATCATAACTTCTAACAATGGTACAAAAATCATTCGTAAAACTTGTGGAATAACTTTTTTGAGTCCTTTTTCAACATAATGTGCTAACCATGCTCCAGCAATAATTGGGAAAATACTGTAAGTATAGTTAACCATATGAATTGGAATCCCAAATAAGTTAGTATTTAATGACATCCCCAAAAGTTGTCCAAACACTTTTGTTCCTGTTGCAATACCAAAAAGTGAAGGATATACCAAGACACCACCAACAATAGCCATAATAATTGGATCAGATTTTAACTTCTGTGCAGCTGTGAATCCAACAATAATAGGTAAGAAATAGAATGCTGAATCTCCCATGGCTGATAAGAAAATGTAAGTCTGTGATGTGGCTTCTGTCCAACGAAAATCGACAGCCATTTGAAGTAATCCTTTTAAAATACCACTAGCAGCCAATAATCCAATTACTGGCATCATAGAACCTGTGATAACACCAATCAAAGTATTAAATCCAGCATTCAATTTTCCACGGAATGTTGTTGGTTTTTCCTCAGCTGGTGCATCATCGGCAGCATCGACCTCGCCACCTGCGTATGATGTTCCTAATTGTGCAATAACTGCATCATAGACATCAGTAACAGCTGGTCCAATAACAACTTGATATTGTCCAACAGCATGACGAACATCAATTACACCTGTTAAATTTTTAATCACTTCATCGTCTGCTTTACTTTCATCAACTAAGTAAAATCGTAACCGCGTAATACAATGGATTAAACTCTTAATATTCTCTTTACCACCGACTTGTTTGATAATGTCTGTAGCTAATTGTGTGTAATCTTTTGCCATAACTATTCCTCCCCTTTTGCAGTACCAGATCCCACTTCCGTGCCACCTTCAAAAGGTTGTGGTTCCGATAATGTTAATTTGTCTAATTTATCTTGTGTATTTGTAATTACTACCATTAAAACATTGTCTAATTGTGCTTCAGAAACTTGTGTTAAATCCATAGTCCCAAGTAATTCACCACCATGAACACGAGCACCTTTTTTAATATTAATATCAAATGGTGCACCTTTTAAATCAACCGTATCAACACCCATGTGTAATAAAATTTCAAGTCCATTATCCATCGTGAATCCGATAGCATGTTTTGTTGATGCAACCAATGTTATAGTTCCAGATACTGGACTATAAATTTCCCCTGCGGTTGGTTTAAATCCGAAGCCATCACCCATTAATTTTTGAGCAAAAACAGAATCGCTCACATTTTCTAAATCAATTAACTCCCCAGTTGCTGGTGCGTAAAACTTATCATCATTTACCTTTTGTTTTCTTTTAAAAATCGACATTGTTCTCTCCCCCATTTTTTTTAATTTATTTAACTAGATTCGCTTACAGCGATTAAGCGTTTTCAAGTTATCCTTATAATAAACCTGTCTATACAGGATGTCAACGCTTTCTTTTCTTTTAAATTAACATTTATATATACTTGTATAGACTAGAATGTTTATGTTAAAATAACCTTATCATTGGAGGTGACTATTATGACGAACCAAAATAAACATTTAGGTATTTATCAAGATCTTGTCACTAAAATCACACATAATATTTACGCATCAGGAACATTCCTACCTAGTGAAATTCAATTGAGCCATTTATACGGTACTTCTCGCGAAACAATTCGAAAGGCTCTCCAAAATTTACTAACCAATGGCTATATTCAAAAAATTCGAGGCAAAGGATCGCTTGTTTTAGATATTCAACGATTCGCTTTTCCCGTCTCAGGTATTACTTCATATGAGGAACTGAATAAGTCTCTTCAAATGAATTCGGAAACACAAGTTAGACAGTTACTTGTCACAACTATTCCTATAGAGAGTTTTGCACCTAAGTCTGTTGTTGGCGATAAAGCGACATTTATTGAACGTCTACGACTTGTTAAAAATGAACCCAGTGTTATTGATCGTGACTACATACTTTCAGATATCGTACCTGAGATACCTTTAGCAGTTGCCCAAAATTCGCTTTATGATTATTTTGAAAATAAATTAGGCTTAGAAATCAGTTATGCTATTAAAAAAATTACAGTTGAACCAGCAGATACAACTATCCAAAAATTATTAAACATTCCAAAAACAGAATCTGTTGTTGTCATAAGAAGTGAAACCTATTTACAAGATAGTCGTTTATTTCAGATTACCGAAGCTATTCACCGCTCAGATCGTTTTAGTTTTGTTGATTTTGCACGACGGACGAAGAAAATATAACTAATAGGAGAATAACGATGACATTTGAAGATAAAATTATTTATCAAATTTACCCAAAATCATTTTATGATAGTAACAATGATGGCCTGGGCGATTTACAAGGGATTATCGCTAAAATACCTTATTTAAAACAACTCAATATTGATATGATTTGGTTTAATCCTTTTTTCATATCACCACAAAATGATAATGGCTATGATATCTCAGATTATTATCATATTGATCCTAAGTTTGGTACTATGGCTGATTTTGATGAACTTGTTACCAAGCTAAAATCTGTAGGCATCGATGTCATGATGGATATGGTTTTTAACCATACATCAACTGAACATGAATGGTTCCAAAAAGCGCTAAAAGGTGATCCAAAATATATGGCTTACTATTATATTCGTGGAGCAAAACCAGATAGCTCGCTTCCAACTAATTGGGATTCTAAATTTGGTGGTCCTGCATGGGAAGCTTTCGGAAATACGGGTAAGTACTACCTTCATCTCTACGACCCAACTCAAGCAGACTTAGATTGGCATAATCCAGCAGTTCGAAAAGAAATGGCCAAGATTGTTAATTTTTGGCGCAACAAAGGTGTTAAAGGTTTCCGATTCGACGTTATCAATGTCATCGGTAAAGATGTCAATTTACTTGATGCACCTTATGGTACTGATAGTAGACTTATGTATACAGATAAAAAAATAGTTCATCAATATCTACAAGAACTTAACGAATCTAGTTTTGGTCAAGACCCTGATGCTGTGACCGTTGGTGAAATGTCTTCTACTTCAATCGATAATTGTATTGAATACACGTTAGGCAAAAACAACGAGTTATCAATGGTCTTTACCTTCCACCATTTAAAAGTTGACTATACCCATGGAAATAAATGGACGACGATGCCTTTTGACTTTATGAGTTTAAAAAACATTCTAAATGATTGGCAATTAGGTATGACAGCTGGTCATGGTTGGAACGCTTTATTTTGGAATAATCATGATCAGCCTCGTGCTATTAATCGTTTTGGTGATCCCGTCCATTTTCGTGAAAAATCTGCCGAAATGCTAGCGACAACTATTCATTTATTACGTGGAACGCCTTTTATTTATATGGGAGAAGAAATTGGGATGAGCGATCCTCAATATCAGCATTTATCTGATTATAATGATATTGAAACCAAAAACATTTACCCAACATTATTAGCGAAAGGACTCAGTGAAACTGAAGCCTTAGACATTATTCAAGCAAAATCTCGTGATAATAGTCGTACTCCCATGCAATGGAATAACTCTGAGTATGCAGGGTTCTCAGCTGAAAAACCATGGTTGATGCCAATGAATCAGTCTATCGTCAACGTTCAAAATGAATTAGTACGCGGCGAAATATTTAATTACTATCAACAACTAATTAAATTACGTAAGACTCTGCCAATTGTCTCTGTTGGTGATTATCAACCTCTTTTAATGGACGATACTCAAGTTTTTGCTTACCAAAGAATACTAAAAAATCAACGTTTAATTGTTTTAAATAATTTCTATGGTACAACGACAACGATTACTTTACCTGCATTTACCGGGGAAATATCAACTGTCATCAATAATTATCCAACCGATATCAAATTAGAAACAGCTATGACGTTAGCTCCATATCAGTCAGTTGCCTTTTTGATTGACTAACTAAAATAAAGCAGCCTTGCAATTTTAAATTGTAAGGCTGCTTTATTTAGAACTTATTAAGATTAATCAAAGTAGATTTTAAAAGGACTAACTGGAATATGGTTTTCGTTCCATAAGCCGGCAGAAGTTACATTTGCATATGCATACTGTAAGCCAATTGATTCTTCTTCTAATCGAATCTTGATATCATTTGTACCTAAATCAATCACTGCAGGTTTTAAAACATCCCCTGGCATGATCCATTTTAAATCAATATCATTTGTTGTTTCAAGTTGTTCACAATTTGAAAAGTTAAGACGCATTTGTTTTACATCAGCTGAAATTTCAGATAATTGTGGACTTGTTTGCATTTCATCGAATTTACCAAAATTAGAATATAATTCGATTACACGATAACCTAATTGTCTTTTACTACTTGGATGAATCTCGTTAGCTGAATCTTCATCCATAGCTGTAACTAAGTAAACCCGATTTTCTGTTGCTGCAAACTTTTGTTGTGCATCGCGAATTTCAGCCCATGAATTAGCTATCTTATGATTATATTGTGGTAACTGAATAATATAAGTTGGTAATTTATTTTGTTTAAGCGTTTTGCGCCATTCACGGATTAATTTTTTCAAAAGTAACCCATAATGTTTTGTATCTATTCCTGCATCTCGTTCACCTTGATACCAAGTTAACAATTTAAATCGGTAAGGACCCACTTGTGATAACATCGTATCGTATAAATTATCGGATTCTTCTAAACTTGGAATTTTAGTATCAACATAAGCTGCTTTTAAAGTCTCGTTATTTATTAGTGTACTTTCTGATACCCAACTTGCAGCTGAAGTCCCATTTTTAGCACATAATACAAGGCCAATTGGTGTGTATTCATCATATTGACGAACCTTCTTAGCCATATAATAGCCTAATGCTGTAACGTTACCAATATTTTCTTCATCAACAATTTGCCATGGATTTTCTTCTGTTGATTGCTTTTCAGGTATATTGATAAAACGTAAATTCATCATTGGCATTGTTTTATTATGATCAAATTCATCATCTTTAGCCATTTTGAAGTTAGCATTTGATTGTCCAGCAATCAAGAATACATCTCCAAATTGTACGTCGCGTAAAATTATTTTATCTGTTCCTGATTTAACTAGAACGGTCACAATTGTAGGTGCTAAAAATGAGATACTTTCAATTAAAAAGTATCCTGTATCATCAGCAATTCCTGTTTCAATTGTATCTTCGCTACCGCCCATTGAAATCGTTACAGTTACTTCTTGATTGGGTTCTGCATAACCAAAAAAACGTGTTGTCTGATCTTGTTGCATAACCATATGATTAGTAAATAGTGGTGCTAATCGCAATGTTGTTGCCACTGTTAAACCCTTCTTTCTAGTCGCTGTCCATTAAGTATCCTTTACAATTATAACATAAGATAAGCCTCTATCGACTTTTTATCAAATGGATTAGTCAGCTACTTTGACTATTATTTAGTTGTTTGTCCTAGCTATTTTGAATAATAGTTGCTAGAATAAAGACAGTCAAAACAGTGTAAAATCGCCGGGTTTTACAAAAATAATAGTTATCACATCCAAGAGGCCATTTTTTAATGAAGGATGTTGGTACCTATTTTTTATTGTCCATTATTATAAGATTATAAAAAATAGGTACCGATAAGGAGCTCAAAATGAATAATCAAACGGTTTCTATCCGTCGTGAACTTTCAGGTTACGTCACACGGAACGTTTTAAGTACTTTAGGTTTATCTGTGTATCTTCTGGCAGATACATATTTCATTGCTAATGCGGTTGGAACAACTGGTTTAGCGGCTTTAAATATTGTATTACCCCTCTTTAATTTATTAAATGGCGTCGGGTTGTTACTCGGAATTGGTGGTGCAACTTTATTTTCTATTTTAAAGATTAAGGATCAAAAAGCGAGTCAAAAAATTTTCACACAGGTTTTAATTGTTGGGATTATTTTCGGCCTAGCTTTCTCAGTCTTAGGCTTTTTATTCATGAAACCTTTACTCTATTTTTTAGGTGCAAACGCAGGAACTTACAAATTAGCTGCTGAATACCTAACTTATATTTTGCTAGCTGCACCATTCTTTGCTTGTAATTATCTCGTTTTAAGTTTCATTCGAAACGATAATAATCCACATTTATCGATGGTTGCCATGTTAGTATCTAGTTTATTCAATATCATTTTTGATTATATTTTTATGTACCCATTACATCTTGGTATGGGTGGTGCTGCAATGGCAACTGCTGTTTCTCCAATTGTTGCTTTAGCTATATTAACCTTCCATCGTAAAAAGGAAGGACGTCTTTTAACGCTCCAACGAACGTCTATTCACTTTAAGACAATAAAAAAAGTTGTTCAATTCGGGTTCCCTGTCTTTCTAACTGAAATGAGTACAGGTGTCAGCATTTTTGCTTTCAACCTTGTCATTTTAAGTTTAGCGGGAAATACAGCTGTCGCAGCCTATGGAATTATCGCAAACATCGTCTTAGTCGCTTTATCACTTTTTAATGGTGTTGCCCAAGGAATTCAGCCTTTACTCAGTCGAGAATTTGGAATTCGGAATTGGCCAGAAGTTAAGCAAATATTACGTTTTGGGTTAATTGTTAGTTTTATTATTGGCACAATTTTATACCTTACATTGACCTTTGAAAAAGATCCTATTATTGCATTATTCAATAATAGTAACAACCAAGAGTTAATCCATTATGCTGAAATAGGCATTCCAATCTACTTCTTAAGCTTATTTGGATCATCCCTTAATGTTGTGTTTAGCATGTTTTTCTCAGCGATTGGCGAACCCAAACATGCACTTATTCTAGCTATCTTGCGCGGTTATGTCTTACTACTAGGCTTATTATTTATTTTTGCCCACTTCTTCAACTTAACTGGTGTTTGGGTTGCTTTACCCGTCACAGAATTAATCATTGTCGTCATCAGTACTGTATTCCTATTCAGTTTCTTTAATAAACAAATTAAAAAACAATAAAAAGAAGGTTTCTTATTTTATGAAAGTTAAACGTTTTGAAGCAATCACAATTCCCGTAACTGATGTCCAAAGAAGTTTACGTTTTTATCATGAAGTTTTTGATATGACTATGATTGAAAATAGTGAGTTACCTACTGTTCATTTTGGCCATCAAAAAATTATTTTTGAGCCATCAACTAATGTTATTCCAATGACACTTAGTTTCGTCGTTAGTGATTCAATGACCGCTATGGAAAATCACTTGAAAAATTATTTTGTGACTATTATCTCTGGCCCGATTGAAAAGCAAGATGTTAAAAATGCACAATCGATTACAATTTCAGATCCAGATCAGCATATAATCGAATTAATTAGTTATCAGAAATAGATTTACTAAGCTAACATCTAAGCGATGTTAGCTTTTTTACTACTATTAGGTTTTTAAATCTATATGCTTAGATTCTCTAAAATACTTTTCTTTATTCCCACAGCTAAACATGGTAATCTGAAAATGAGTTATATCAGAAAGGCGGTCCTACTATGCAACCTATTATTGATTTACAAGATATTTCACTAGAACTTAGTAACCAATCAATCTTGAACCACATCTCTTTTCAAGTAAACCCTGGAGACTTTTTAACAATCACCGGTCCATCTGGAAGCGGTAAAAGTACCGTTTTGAAATTAATCGCTGGTTTAATTTCAAGAACATCTGGTGATATTAAGTTCAATGAAAAATCAATTGACAGTTATGACCCAATCGAATATCGTCGGATTGTTTCTTATTGCTTCCAAACCCCCGTTTTATTCGGCGAAACCGTTAAAGACAATCTGGAGTTTCCTTATATCGTTCGTAAGCAAGACTTCGATGAATCTCGTGCCATTTCTGAATTAGAATCCGTAGGCTTACCCAGCAGTTATCTTCAGAAATCAATAAATGAACTATCTGGTGGCGAGAAGCAACGTGTTGCCTTAATTCGTAATTTAATCTTTTTACCCAAAATCTTACTGCTTGATGAAATCACAAGTGCTTTAGATTCAGAAAGTAAAAACATTATACACGCATTAATTAATCGTTTAAATGACTCAAATAAAATCACTATTATCGCTGTTACTCATGATGATAATGAAATAAAACTGGCTGATCAATTAATTAATATCGAGGCCGGAAAAATAACGGAGGTTAGACATGCATAATTTAGCCGTTAATAATCTTTCTCTCGTTTTCGCTTTTTCATTAGTACTTGTCTCACTAGGAATTGTATATAAAGAAAAATTAGGCCTAGCAAAAGATATTATTTATAGTGTCATTCGTGCAATTATCCAATTAGTCATCGTCGGATACATTTTAAAGTACGTCTTTAATATTAATAATATTATTCTAACTTTAGTTATGATGTTCATTGTTTTCTTTAACGCTGCGTATAGTGCACATAAAAAAAGCGCAGGAATTCCACATAGTTTTCGTATTTCGTTCATTGCCATTTTTTGTAGTACGTCCGTTACACTTGGCCTTTTACTACTAGCTGGAACGCTTAAATTTATTCCTTCACAAATTATTCCAATTACTGGTATGATTGCTAGTAATTCAATGGTTGCGATTGGTCTTTGTTACCGTAACCTTAACAGTAATTTCCGTGATCAACGCCAACAGATTTTAGAAAAACTAGCACTCGGTGCAGATCTCAAACAAGCAGCATACCCTATTATCCGTGAAAGTATCAAAACAGGGATGTCGCCTACTATTGATTCAGCTAAAACGGTTGGTATCGTTAGTTTACCTGGAATGATGTCTGGGTTAATCTTCGCCGGTGTTGATCCTGTCTTTGCGATTAAATACCAAATCATGGTCACTTTCATGTTACTTTCAGCAACAAGTATCTCATCAATTAGTGTTTGTTATCTTTCATATAAACAATTTTTTAATGATAAGAAGCAACTACGATAAATTAAATATCAATCAACTAAAATAGCCATATGTATAAGTTTTCCTTATACATATGGCTATTTCTTACTCTATAACTTGAAACTCACGGTCCTTCAATACATATTGCGTATCACACATTTTAGCAACATCTGGTTCATGCGTTACAATGATGACACATTTATCTTGTGATTTAGCTAAATCTTGAAGTAATTCAATAATTTCTTTCGTATTAACTTCATCCAAATTACCGGTCGGTTCATCAGCTACGACTAATCGTGCGTCACAACACATCGTTCTGACAACAGCGACTCGCTGTTGTTGCCCACCAGAAAGATGTTGAACGTTCTTCTTAGCCATATCCTCATCAATACCAACTTTTTTCAACATATCAAAGGCATATTGTTTATCACCAGCATGTGTTGCTCCGGTAATGTCCATCGCAGTCATTAAGTTTTCCAACGCTGACATATAAGTAAATAAATTATAGGATTGGAAGATAATCGAGACATCTTTATTTCGATAATGAGTTAATCCGATTTTATTGATTGCCTCACCTTCATATATAATTTCTCCAGATTTTGGTTTATCTAAACCAGCAATTAGTGAGAGAAATGTTGTTTTTCCTGAGCCACTACTACCGACAATTGCATATGATTTACTTCTTTCAAAAGTTAAATTAACCTTTTCAAATAAGGGGTTATCCTTATTTTCATACCAATACGCGACATCTTTAATTTCAATCATTTAATCACTCCTTTCTATTATTTATGAAATCAGAATTTTCTTGGGTTCAAGTCGTAAAATACCTAACGATGCTAACATAATCGAGATAAAGATAATTGCCAGACCCATACCACCTAATTCTGCCAAATCTTTGATACTTACAGTTGTGCTTAGATTCTTTAATTTCTCAGATTTAGTTGTCGCTGACTGCCCTGGTATACCACTTGGATCTGTTCCACCAAATTGTCCACCTTTAGTACCACTTGGCGCACCGCCTCCACCTTGCATATCATTTGAAGTTGTAGCTGTTGTAGATGTCGTTGTTTGTTGGCTTATCAATTGATCACCTACTGCATTACCAACGAATTTCCCACCAATTCCGGCAACAACTAATGACACGAGTAGAACCATAAACATTTCAACAAAGAATTGTGCAATAACTTTCCAACGTTTTTCACCTAATGATAGGAGGACACCAATTTCATAGCGACGTTCTCTAATCATTAAAATAACAATTAAGGCAAGAATGATAGTTCCTGCAACTGCGACTAATAGAACAATTTTTTGGGCAAAACTCTTAACATTATTCAATGGTGTCAGCATTGATTGATAAGTACTATCGTTTGTTGACATTGAAAATTTAGATGTGTTAATTAATTTCTTAGCTGCTTTTGTGAAAGTTTCTGACTTGGCTGGATCACTTAATGTATACACAACTGAATCGGCCGTATCTTTATACTTACTACCTTTTAAAGTATTCGCAAATGTGTAAGCTGTATAAATAGTATTTGATGGATCAGTAGCTCCTGGCCCACCCATACTTGTAGAACTAGTTGAACTAGCTTTATAAATACCGACAACTTCAACTTTATACTTCGTACCACCAGTTGATTTCATTGTAATTGTATTGCCCACAGAAATATGGTTAGTAGAAGCAAGTTCTGATTCAATCACAACGTTTTTAGTATTTAAATCACTCGAATTTAAACCACGACCTTTTGTAATTTTGGCACCACTAGTATTTAGTGCACTAGCCGTTGAACTTACACCGGAAATAGAAATATCACCCGTTGTTGCAGAAGTTGCCATTTTCTTGCCGCCCATCCCACCACTTTGACTTGAGGTCGATGTTGTTTTAATGGCATCAAATGAAGAAGCATTAGCTGTAGTTGAAGTGGTGATACTGTAACTCTTCACATTGCTTAATGCACCAACTTTTTTAGCTGTTGCGACTGTTACCCCAGCTAAGTTTAATGATGGTTTAGTGGTTTTTGAGCTTGAAGTTTTCATCTCGCTAAAAGCTTTATCTCGATTAGCTGATAATGTCACCGTTGCACCCGCACTCTTCTTCGCATCATTTGCCGCAGTTGTTGCTGCATTTTGAATAATTAATCCTGCTAAAACGAATAACATAATAGCTGACATAACTAATACAAGTAAAAAAGATCGTCCTTTTTTTGCTTTAAGATTTAATAAAGCACGTTTAAAAAAATTCATATTTATTACCTCCATATTCTCTTAAATTATTTGATAAGAATAAGCATAGCTAATAATTATGAATTATTTTTGAATATTATCAGAACATTTTCGTTTGTTATACAAAAAAAAGTTTTATTATGAATAATAATTCATAATAAAACCGTTTTCTTTATTTAATCTATTAGACTTTTCCAATCTCTCGACCAGATTAATCCTAAACATTTTTCACCTGTGTGAACACCGACAAGTGGTCCAATATAACCCGATTCAAATTTCATTTTAGGAAAACTAGTTCTCAAGTCTTGTCCCCATTCAGCTTGAAGTTCCGGATTATTCGCATCAATTAAATTAATTTGAACTGGATAATCAAGTGAACGTGTTGCTTCTGAGAATTGAGCTTTAATTTCAGAATAGGCATTTTTCATTTTGCGTTCTTTACCAATAGCAACGATTTTACCTTCTTTATCAAAAGTTAAAATCGGTTTAATTTTCAATATGTTTCCAACAAAACCTGAATGATTTGATAAACGACCGGTCCTCATTAAATGATTTAAATCATCAACAACAAAAAGAACCCGTGTTGTTTCTCTTAATTCGGCTAACTTTTCAAGTATTTCCATAACGTTTTTATCTTTATTAGCTAATGTGGCAGCCAATTGAACCATGTTACCCATCCCCGCGCAATCAATTTTCGAATCAAAAACATGCACATTGATGGCCGAAACAGATGATGCGAAAGCTTCAAGATTACCAACTAATCCACTAATACCTGATGATAAATGGATACAAATAACATCTGTATAGCCTTCAGCAGCAAGTGCCTTAAATTTTTCTTCCATTTCACCCATCGATACCTGGGAAGTTGTTGGTAAAACATCTTCTGTTTTTAATAATTGATAAAATTGAGTTGCCGTTAAATCGGCATTTTCATGATAGACATGATTTCCAAATAATACTGGGTTATTTACTACTTTAATATCTAATTGTTCAACAATCTCATCTGTAAGATAAGCTGAACTATCCGTTAATACAGCAATTTTCATTATTTCACATCCCTATTTTTACTATCCTATCACACATTATGCTCGAATACTTTAATTTAACTAACCATTTGGCGACCAATAACTAATCCTAACAGTGTCATCAAGCCACCAACAATATAACTAGCTAATAAATAAATCATGAATAACGATATTTTTTGGCTTTTAATTAATTTAACCAATTCAAAGTTATACGTTGAAAAGGTTGTAAAACCACCCATTGTTCCAGTACCAAGTAAGACTAACATCGGACTAGATAAATTAATTCCTGTTAAAAGACCTAAAATAAAACTACCTATCAGATTAATTAATAACGTTCCAACTGGAAATTGATCAGTTAGATATCGATTACTTAAATTTGTTATCCCATATCTTAACATAGCACCGATTGCAGCGCCAATCCCAACTAATAGTGTCATCATGAACGTTCACTCTCCATTCGCCAATCTCCAATCCGATTGCCTAATGAATAACCAAGTAATGTCATGGAAAGTCCACCTATAATCGTTACTAACACATAGATGAGTGCATAGCCCCATTGTTGCGTCTCTATTAACTTTACAGCTTCCAAACTATATGTTGAAAACGTTGTAAAAGCACCTATAAAACCTGTTTTTATCCCCAAAGTTAACCAATCTGGGACTTTTTCGGTTGTTTCAATATACTGAACTAAGAACGCCAAAATAAAGCACCCTACGACATTAATCATTAATGTCCCCAGTGGGAATCCATTTGGTTGAATAATCGTTAAACCAAGTAAGTACCGACTTATTCCACCAAAAAAAGCAAACAATGCAACAATTATATAATTCATTTTATGACCTTCTTATCAATTTTACATTTACTACTTCATTTTACCGAATTATCTAGTTAATACCAAATTAAAATGGACCACTAGAAATTATCTAGTGATCCATTTAGGCTAATCTTGGCTTAGTTTAAATTGACTCCATGGTTTCAAAAAATCGAGTAAGAATAATTCATCATCTATAATATGCCCAACAATATTTACACGACCATCATTTTTCATTTCTTTTAAAGCAATTTGTGTTTCACCTTTATATTGTCCATAACCTTCATTATCAATTAAGACGTCACCACGCTTAATTAATTTTGTATTATGTGCAGGAAATTCTTTATCTTTATACACAACCCGTGTCATTGTCGAACGTAAAAGATACGCTGAACGATCTCCGCGGTAACTATGAATATTATCAAATAATACTACTTTTTCAACCTCAGTAATATCATCTGCCGTTTCAATTTTAATCGTCGGATAATTGGCGTTGAATGCTTCTGATGCTGCTTTTAATTCATTTTCTGAAGCGTACGCGTTTGCGATAATCACATCATCAATTAAATCTGTCATCACCATATGTTTAACTTGTGTGGCAATATCTAAATGTCGATGATCCTCTAATGTACATAGTCCATCAGCAGTTGGCCAAGGTCCAAAAGTAGCTGACTTAGCATTAACAAAAGCTGCCGTATTTAAATTGTATTTTTTAAATTTCTCACTGCAAGCTACAAAAAAGTTATACTCTAATCCTGTGTATTCATGTGGATAAAAATTATGTGAACCTAATAAGTTCTCTCTTTTTGGTGAATAACTCATAATGTTATCCACATAGTTAGTCCCAGAACTCATATTTATTTCTATTTTTAAGTCATATGGATTGCGTGTCATTGCTGCTTCTTCTGCACCTGTAAATCCTAAATCTAATCGAACACCATATGCACCCATATCGTCAAAGAATTTTAAATCTTGATAACTAATATTTAGTTGTTCAAATAAATCAGGATTGATATCAACCATTACTTCCATACCAAGTTTATTTGCGTAAGCAACTGTCTTTTTAAATTCTGATAATACCTTATCTTTACCATCTGTCACTTGGAGTAAACTCGTAAAGACTCTTTTATACCCGTATTTACATGCCAAATCTAAATATGCTGTATCATCATTATAATTTGATCGTTCTGGATAAATTGAAATACCTAATTTTCCCATTATTATTCCTCCTAAATATTATTAAGGTCTATACCAATATTATAAAGGACATATAATGTAATTGAAAGCGCATTCCAAAAAAACTTTTGATTATTTTTAAATTTTTTCTTAATGTTAAGGTTATTTTAAGGTTCATGTTGTATATTGAACTTATCCCAAAACAACATAAATAACTAACCTTTATACTTTTTCATTTCTCCTCCAAAGTAATGAGAGAGAGAGCTAATTTATTAGCTCTACAACTTACTCCCTAGAGACTGCCTTCCCAGCAGTCTCTTTTTTGTTTCTAAATATTAAGAATCGTGCTAATATTTTAATCACGAAGGAGGTCTTAAGGATGCAAACCATTTATACGCTAATAACATTGATTTTTCTTAGTGTTATACCACTTCTTGTAGCTGCTTTTTTACTAACAGCTGTGAACAGTAATACAAAAAAACAATTATCATTAAATCAACAATTATACTTGGGTTCATTGGGTATTATTATCCATGAAGCAAGTCATGCTATAATGGCTTTTTTATTTGGATTTCACGCCATTGAAGTTAAATTAATTAAACGTCCACATCCCGAAATTGGTGATAACTCACTTGGATTCGTTCGTTATAGCTCACCTAAAAATATGCGTGGTAAAATTGGACAAGCAATGGCCGGTATTGCGCCCATCATTGGCTGTTCAATCGTAATTATTGGCCTTTTTATTCTACTGCTACCTCACTCTTTTAATCTACTATCAACAATGCTAGTTAACCAAGCATTTAATACTCAATCGTTATTTAACCTATTCACCTCGTTATTTCAATCTTGGTCATTAAGACTTATCCTGTGGTTGTTAATCACAACATCTATTACAATTGGTGGTTTTGATTTAAGCTCAGCAGATAGAAAAGGATTTGGTCTTGGATTCAGTTTATTAGCACTTTTAATCATTATCTTTTATTATTTCTTAACTCTATTTAATCACCAGACTTTAATGATGACTCTACTATCAAAATTTGCCTTATCTATTGGTCTAATTACTATTTTGATGCTGTTTTTATTACTTATTACAAATTGGCTGGTTAAAATCATCAAAAATAAATAAGACTATCTCATATTGAAATGGTCTTATTTATTAGTTGTATCGACTTATTTATTTCCACCACAATTTAACTAATGCTTGTGTACCGTCATTACCTAATCCATCTTCATCAACTAATTTTTCATATAGTACTTTAGCTTCTTTTGTTGCGGGTAGATTAATATTCATTTTTTCTGCTTCGTCTAATGCAATACGCAAATCTTTAAGAAAATGTTTTGCAAAGAATCCTGGTGTATAGTCATCACTTAAAACTCGGGGCGCATAATTGTCTAAACTCCAATTTGCTGCACTTCCCCCGCCAACTGTTTTAATGACACTTTCCAAGTCTAAGTTTGCTGCCTTAGCGTAAACTAACAGCTCAGTCATTCCGGTCATTGTTCCAGCAATCATAATTTGATTAGCCATTTTTACATGTTGGCCTGATCCATAACCACCAAACAAGGCAATTGTTGTTCCCATCTTTTCAAAAATAGGTTTCACTTGTTCATATACATCACTGTGTCCACCAACCATAATTGTTAGCTTCGCATTCTTTGCACCAATATCACCACCAGAAACAGGTGCATCTAACGCAAACAACTCATGAGTTTCCGCGTAATCACCAATTTTTTTCGCTAGTGTTGGTGTACTTGTTGTCATATCAACTACAATTGCGCCTTTTTTAGCACCAGCAAAAATACCATTTTCTTCAAAATATATTGCTTCTACATCTGCAGGAAAACCAACCATCGAGAAGATAATATCACTTTTAGCCGCAACCAATTGTGGCGAATCAGCCCATATTGCCCCTTGGCTAACTAAGTCATCTGTCTTTGATTTGGTTCGATTAAACACGGTTACTTCATAGTTCGCTTTCAATAAATAACTAACAATTGCTGAGCCCATAACGCCCGTTCCAATAAACCCAATTTTTTTCATAATAATCTCCTTTTATAATTTTCTTTAGTATGCACCTTTAAGGTTACGACTGCCATTAATAATAGTTAAGCCTAAAATAAAATCCCACTACAAAATTTGTAGTGGGATTTTATTTATACTGCTTTATTTTGAGCAACTTTTTCACTTAAATACTTTGAAAATTTACTCTTATCATGATAACCAACAACTTTTTCAATTGCTTTGCCATCTTTAAATAATAGAAAACTCGGAATACTCATGACATCATATTCCAATGCTGTTTCTTTATTTTCATCAATATTCAACTTTACAAATTGCATATCATCTTTGAATTCTTGTTCTAATTCATCAATAACAGGTTCCATCATACGACATGGACCACACCAAGGAGCCCATAAATCAACAATTGTTAATCCGGAATCTGTATGTTCCGCGAGCGTTTTATCTGTTACTTTTGTGACCATTTTATCGCCTTCGTTTCGTTATTTTTTATTCTGAATATTATACATATGAATTAAAGTCGTTAATATAATAGCCCCAAAAACAATTCCAGCAAAAAGTACTGCTGAAACTTCGATACCAATTTGAGGGATAGAAAGGAATAACTTCACCGCAATTAATGCGATTAGCAAGTAAGCCATTGATTCTAACTCCGGAACAACCTTCATCAACTTCATAATCAATGTCGCAATCCCACGCATGGCTAAAATTCCAAACATCCCACCGATTAAAACAATGACTGGATTTGTCGAAATTGCTAACGATGCTAAGACAGAATCAATTGAAAAAACAATATCCATCATCTCAATTGAAATAACAACTGACCAAAACAATGAGAATGGACCTTTTCGTCCATTACTTTTTTTCTCTGATTTAGGTTTTGGCGTTTTAATTTTTGAAAAGAAATAATGGGCTGATAGGTAAATAAGATACCCAGCGCCAATTACTTTAATTTCCCAGAAATCAATTAAAAATGTTCCAATTCCAATAATGATGAACCGGAAAATATATGCACCCCATAATCCGTAAAATAATGCTTTTTCTTGTTCTTTTTTACTTGGTAATTTTTGTGTTTGTGCAGCTAATACAATTGCGTTATCCACTGATAATAAGCATTCGATTACTGCTAATGATAGGATAATTATCCAATCACTACTTGATTCGACAACTGTTTTCCAATTGTTTAGATCAAAAAATGGTCCATATAAGTTTGCTAACATTTAATTCTCATACTTTCTTTCAATAATTTTTATAAATAACTGTAAATGATTATTATACAGCAATTACCAGATTATGCCATAACATATGAACAACAGTAACTGCCAGCTACATTTCTCGAATAGCAATCAATAATGACAGTTATGACACTTTATCTCGATTCATTAAAACAACATGTTGGTCTTGCTCATTTAACCGATCAACATGTTTTTCGCCCCAAACACACAATTTATTTAATATAGTACTCAAAGACTCACCATATTCAGTCAATTGATAATCTACTTTTGGTGGTACCTGTTCATAGATATGTCTAGAGATAATCCCATCGGCTTCCAATTCACGTAATTGTTGCGTTAACATTTTTTGGGTTATTTTCGGAATTGCACGTTTCAGCTCACTAGTTCTTCTTTTTCCACCACGTAAATGGCATAAAATAATTGTTTTCCATTTTCCGCCAATGACTTCTAAAGTCGCTTCAACACCAATATTATATGTTTTATCTTCCATTCTTCCTCCTATAGGCACTAAAAAGTTCCTATAGCACTTTTTAGTACGTTATTGTCTTATTGTTGCGTACACGTATAATCATAAATTGTAGCATTATTCCAACAAAAATCAAGGAGGCTTTACAAACTTATGGAAAAACCAAAAATATCACCATCCCTAACACTCTTAGCATTGGCTATTAGTGCTTTCGCAATCGGATCAACAGAATTTATTAGCGTTGGGCTCATCCCCTTATTAGTCAAAGATTTTGGTATTTCATTAAGTCAGGCAGGACTTAGCGTTTCATTATATGCATTCGGTGTCACAATAGGTGCACCCGTTCTAACTATTTTAACTGGCCAATTTGATCGAAAAAAATTACTCTTAAGTATCATGGCGTTATTTATCGTTGGTAATTTAGTTGCAGCATTTGCACCAACTTTTTCAATTTTATTAATTGGTCGAATTATTTCTGCATTGTCTCACGGTATATTCATGACAATCGCTTCCGTTATTGCGGCTGATGTTGTTGAACCTTCAAAACGTGCTAGTGCTATTTCAGTCATGTTTACTGGTTTAACCGTTGCAACTGTAACCGGTGTTCCTTTAGGTACATTTATTGGTCAACATACTAGTTGGCATGGATCATTTATTTTTATTAGTATCATTGGACTAATTGGTTTAATCGCCAACTTTTTCCTCGTACCAAATGGTTTACCAATTCCTGGAAAATCTGATGCGCATGGTTTTATCCGTGTCCTTAAGAACAAATATCTATTGATTACGTTATCATTAACCGCCTTAGGTTACGGTGGGACATTCGTTGTTTATACGTATATTACGCCACTCTTAGAAACTTCAATGGGTTACAGTGAAAGTGCTGTTGTTATCATTTTAATCGTCTACGGATTGATGGTTGCCCTTGGAAATACGATTGGCGGCCGTTTAGCAAACCATAATCCGCTCCAAGCATTATTAAAAATGTTTATCGGACTTGCAGTCGTCTTATTTATCCTTTTCTTTACTGCTAAAATGTCAATTCTAGGTTTATTAACCGTTATGGCCTTAGGACTATTCGCCTTTATGAATGTTCCAGGATTACAACTATACGTTGTTCAATTAGCTGAAAAATATACCCCTAAAGATATTACTTTAGCATCGTCGCTAAATATTTCTGCTTTCAATATTGGCATTACGTTAGGCTCTTTAATTGGTGGACAAGTTGTTTCTAATCTCGGATTAGGTATGACGCCACTTTTTGGGACAGTCATGGTTTTAATCGCCATCTTCATGACAATGTACTTAATTACACTCAATAAGAATGAGAAATAACAAAAAAACGGGTCACAACGAATATAAAATTCATTGTGACCCGTTTTTATTAGGCTCTCTTTGCACGTAACCCGATTCCCGTCCAACCACTAATGATTGAAAAGACAGGCGATAGTAAGCTAAAGAACGCAAATGGTAAGTAGTCTAGCGTTGGAACTCCCAACGTGCTTGCTGCAAACGCACCAGCTACACCCCAAGGGATTAAGTAATTAATCACTGTTCCGCCATCTTCAAGTGCACGACTTAAGGCTAAATTATCTAATTTTGATTTATCAAAAGCGGGTTTAAACGCTTTTCCAGGTAAAATAACTGATAAGTATTGTTCTCCAACAAATAAATTAACTCCAATTCCAGCAAAAATAGTTGCCGTAATTAATTTACCAGATGAATTTAAACGTTTAACTAAAGGTTCCATAACGACTTCAATAATATTGAAGTTCATTAGTAAGCCGCCTAACGTTAAAGTTAAAATTATTAATGACACGGTTCCCATCATACTTGAAACGCCACCTCGTGTTAACAGCATATCCACATTTGCATCTCCAGTTTTAGAAACAAATCCTGACTGAATCAACGCCGCAACATCTTGTAAACTCGTAAATGGTTTTTGAATAAATAACATAACTAACGATACACCAATATTGATAAATAACGTTGGAATAGCTGGAATTTTTAACCAGGCACAGACAAACATTAAGATAATTGGTAATGCCGCCCAAGCTGTGATTGAAAAGTGACTAGATAAAATTGAAATCGTATGATTGATTTTATCCATATTTGCTGCCATACTACCACTTCCCAAAATGAAATATAAAATTAAAGATCCTACAAAAGCAGGAATTGTTGTCCACATCATATTTTTAATATGTTTAAATAAATCAGATTCTCCAATGGCAGCTGCTAAGTTCGTTGAATCTGATAAGGGAGACATTTTATCCCCAAAGATAGCACCTGAAATAATTGCTCCTGCCACTAGTGCAGGATTAACCCCCATCGTCATCCCCATACCGAATAGTGCGATACCCACAGTTGAAATTAAAGTGAAGGCACTCCCAATTGATAATCCGATAATAGCACAGACAATAAAAACGGAAGGCACAAAGAATTGAACACTAATCAGATTAAATCCCCAAATCATTAAGGTTGGAATAATTCCTGCCGCAATCCAAGTCGCAATCAATGAGCCAATCAAAATAAAAATAAAGATGGGAATTAACCCTGTACTCATTCCATCCTTGATACCCGCGTGAATCTCATCCCATGAAAAATGACGAATTCTAGCCCATAAAATTAACAACCCAATCACTAACATAACTGGTGTTTGAGGTGATAACCCAAACTTAATTACACCAAATCCCATAATAATCAACATTACTACTAAAACACTTGCTGCTTCTGTAAACGATAATTTATTTTTCATTAGTAAACACTCCTATTTTTTAGTCGATTCTAGTATTTATCATGAAAAGTTTGATATCGAAACTGACCCCAATTTATATTTTTCATTTTTAACACTCCTTTTCTGGACAAAAAAAGTCCCTGATACAATATTAAATATTGTATCAGGGACGACTCTAGCCGTGGTACCACCCAGTTTAATTGAGAACCCAAATTCTCACTCACTAGATGATAACGGTTCTAGATATTTATCCGATGTTTAAAATAACGTTAACGTATTTGGTTAATTTATCCTGATTGGTTCGCATCAACCACCAACTTTCTGACTCCCAGATAAATGACTACTTATGTGTTAACTTTTATTTATTAAGTTGAATGAATCTTAACATGCCTAAATATCCTTGTCAATAATGTACATCTTATAGTATTTCCTTTAGAACACGATCAACTGAGAAATAAAAGGCTTCTTCCCCAGCCACATCTTTAAAGCCAGATCGTTCAAACATTCTCATTACATTTGGTTGAACTGAAGAAAAAATCACTTCATGATTTTTAGTCTGAGCATCACTATAGAAATCCTGAATAACAGCCATTGCTGTATTATCAATTGATGGTACGCCTCGCAATGAAAAGATAACTAAATCTCGTTCATGAAGTGGCTGTAGTGCCTTATCTAATCGATCCGCAGACATGAAAAATAGTGGTCCAGTGATGTAGACAACTGCCCAATCATCTTTTAATCTATCTTGTGTTGTTTCGACTTTGCTTAAATCAACATCTTCAACAACAACATCTAAAATAGAACTCTTAGCCACAAAAATAACGATCCCGACTAAAACACCGGCCATAATCGCCGTACTCAAATCAAAAATAACGGTACTTATTAATGTTAAGAAAAATAGAATTAAAGCACTTTTAAATTTATTTTTAAAGAGATACTTGATAGCTGACCATTCGTTCATCCGCCATGAAGTCACAACTAACACGCCAGCTAATGCCGATAAAGGAATCTGTGACATGATTGGTGCCAATAAAAGCATTGAAACTAATAACGCAAGTGCATGGAAAACGCCTGTCAATCGCGTCTGTGCACCTGATTTAATTGCTACACTCGTTCTAGCAATCGCAGCCGTTGCTGGAATACCACCAAAAAATGGTAAAATCATATTTCCAATACCTTGAGCGATTAATTCTTGATTACTATCTAAGGTTTTACCTGTCATGCGACCAGCAGATGCCCCGCATAATAAACTTTCAATCATTCCCAGTAAAGCAATACTTGCGCCAGGAATAATTAGATTTTTAACTGTTTGAAGATTTAATGCACCTAAATGTAATCTATCATCACTGATAACACTTGTTGGAATCTCGCCAACTGTTGCGACATCTAATTTAAATATCATTGTAATTGCCGTAGTAACAATAATTGCAATCAACGATGCAGGAATAACTTTATTCCATTTTTTTGGAAAAATAAAAAGTGCAATAACAACTAAAATTGCCATCAAAGTCGTTGCCAACTTAGGTTGAAAACCTAAGCTAGGATAACTACCAATTTTTTCAATTAAACTACTTCCGTTTGAATGCGTACCAAAAAAATTATCTAATTGCCCGAAAGCAATAATAATTGAAATTCCTGATGTAAATCCTGTAATAACAGGGGCAGGAATAAAAGTCGTTAAAACGCCTAATTTAAATATACCGGCTAACAATAAAATCACTCCGGCAATCAATGTAGCAATAAAAACCCCTTTTAATCCATATTGTGCAATAACACCCATTAATACTGCGGCCATCGCTCCAGTTGGTCCTGATATTTGATAATATGCCCCAGATAAGGTACTTATCAAAATCCCAGCAACAATGGCTGTGATTAACCCAGCAGCAGCTGTTGCCCCACTTGAGACACCAAATGCCAAGGCTAACGGAATAGCAACTGCAGCTACCGTTAAACCTGCCATAAAATCTTTAGCTAATTTTGTTGCATTATAACCTTTAAACTCGTTTTTTAATATTGAAATATAATTTGATATCATCATCATGCTCCTATTTATGTTATACATAAAAGCATAACATAAACCTTATATATAAATAAACAAGTAAACGTTTTCCAAATAAAAATGGTTAAATCTTTATAAGATTCAACCATTTTGTATAACTTTTTTCTATTAACGAACAACCATAACTGAAACGGGAGAATACTTAGCCACGTATGATGCTTGGCTACCTAAGTACTTACCAATCCCTTTAGTTATAGCTGATCCAACAACGACTAAATCAGGTTTAACGTCAGGAATAACATCTTTGACAATCGTTTCACCAGGTTCACCCTCAGCAAGAACAATGTGTACTTCCTTAACACCAGCATCTAATGCGCTTTGTTTATACTCTTGAAGTTGTTTTTCAACCTTCAAACGTTTTTCAGCTAATGTATCTTTTGTTAATACCTGAAAAACATTCAAATCATCCGACTCCAGAACAGTTACAATATGCAGCAGAGAATCATCATCTAAAGCATGACTAACCGCTTCTAAGAATGCTAATTGGGCATCTGCCGAATTATCGACGCCGACAAGAATGTTCTTATGCTTTGGTAACTCAAAACTTTTTTTCATATGAATTTCCTCCTTATTTTATAAAACTTCTTGGAAAAATTGAATGACTAAATTGAAGACTAATTGAACATTTAAAATAGTTAACCCGATTGCGGCTGCCCAACCAATAATTGATACCCAAAGTGGATTAACGAATCGTTCACCCATATATTTTTTAGAAGATGTAAACCAGATTAATGGAATCATCGTAAATGGTAAGGCTACTGATAAGAACACTTGTGAATAAACAAGTAAATTATCTAATACGCCTTCTGTCCCACCCCAAATGATTGCGGCAATCATAACGGGGATAACTGCTATGATACGTGTAACCAATCGACGGGCCCATAATGGCATTTTTAAATGTATGAAACCTTCCATTATAATTTGACCAGTCAAGGTTCCGGTAATCGTTGCATTTTGCCCAGAAGCCAGTAAAGCTACGGCAAATAAAGTTGAAAGTACAGGTGATGCAATCCCTTTGGCAATTGTATTATCACTTAATGCACGGTATAAATCACCGAATGCTTGTAATTGATCTGCATGTCCAAAGAATAAAGCAGCCCCCAAAAGTAAAAGTAAACTGTTAACAATTGTTGCGCCAAATAATTGGATATTTGAATCCCAAGTTGTAAAGCGCACAACTTTTGCAACTTCTTCTTCATCAGTTGAATCGTACTGACGTGTTTGTGCAATTGAAGAGTGAAGGTACAAGTTATGAGGCATTACTGTTGCACCAATAATACCTAAAGCTAATGTTAATTGATCATGGTTCATAACGATTGATGCTCTTGGTAAAATACCACCCATGATACCTGCTAAACTTGGTTTTGATAAGGCAACTAAGTAAAGGAAAATAATTAAAATTGATGCAATCAATGTTGCAACAATCGCTTCAATTGTTCTAAATCCTAATTTTGTTAATAATAATAGTAAGAAAACATCTAATATAGTTATCATAACGCCGACTGTTAATGGAATTCCAAAAAGTAATTGTAAAGCAATCGCTCCACCAATTACTTCGGCTATATCTGTTGCCATAATTGCTAATTCTGTCATGATCCATAATAAAAATCCAACCGGTTTATTAGTATGATCACGAATTGCTTGTGCTAAATCCATTCTTGTTACGACACCTAACTTAGCAGCCATATATTGCATTAACATAGCGATAAGTCCGGAGAAAATAACGACTGATAATAGTAAGTAACGGTATTGTGCACCACCGACAATTGATGTAATCCAGTTACCTGGATCCATGTAACCAACAGCGACTAATGCACCTGGTCCACTAAAAGCCCATAAAGTTCGTAAAAATCCGGCACTTTTTGGAACTTCTACTGATCCATTTACTTCTTCCAAACTAGCACTATTTGTTGTGGTAGTCATTTTTGGTTCTTGTACTTCTTTCGACATTTTTTACCACTCCTTTAAATTCTTTTCTTCTCAATTCCTTATTATACTCAAACTTTATACATTGTAAACAAAAAGTTTAGGCTAACCTTAAATCATTTTACCAGTTATTAAATATTGCTATATTTCCAAAAAAAGACTGCTGATATCTATTTGATATCAACAGTCTTTAGCTATTTAATAAAAATTTCTTTTGTTATCATAATACCTACTTCACAAAAATATAATGAGCGGCTTTATAACTAATATTTCTAACCTCACCAGTATTTTCTAATTTGATTTCAACTGGACCTTCAAAAGGCGCATGAGAAACAACTGTTAATTTATCACCAATGTGTAATTCTAAATCATCTAAATAAGTTAACAAATCATGATTATCAATGAATCGTTCAATCACAACTTTAGTGTTATCTTCTACTGCTTCTAAAACGAGATGGCTATCTTCCTCATAGTTACCTTCTTTGTCAGGTATCACACCGCCATGAGGACAGTGTGTTGGATGACCCAAGAATTCACTCAAATGATCAAGCAAGTACTCACTTGTCACATGTTCAAGTAACTCTGATTCACCGTCAACATCTTGTAGTTTATAATTTAATTTATAAACTAAGAAGCATTCCCATAAACGATGCTTACGAACTAAATCTTCTGCCAATAATATCCCAGGTTTCGTTAACGAAATCCCTGCGTATGGCGTATGTTCTACTAACTCTTCTTTAACTAGTTTATTGACCATTTCTGTAACTGATCCGGCCGCAATGTTCAGACTAAGCGCAATCTGTTTATTCGATATTTTCTTTTGCGTACCGCCTAATTCAAAAATAATTTTTAAATAATCTTCCTTCATAGGTGTCATATTCGATCTTTCATTTTTTGTCATTAGTTAATCAATTCACTTCCATTTTCTTAATAATAGATTTATTATATCAGAATAACGATTGAATTGTAACTTATTTTTTAGGAATACCTAACCTTTCATTTTAAAATACCTAAATGTAAGCTAAAAATCATAATTCACTGCATTAAAATAGGATTCAAGCATTTGTTTTAAGAAATGTCTTGAATCCTATCTTTTTGTAGAAGGAAAGCCGAAACCCGTGTTACCGAGAGTCGATTTTACTTGATTATTAATATATTTCGCCTCTATATCTTTATACTTATTTAGTTCTGTGAAGTCGCTTTTATATGTTTTGAATCATATATTATCGAACGACGCCCTTTGAGCGATTTGTTATCCATTCGATTTCAAACGTTTCTCCAAGACCAAATACCTCTAAATCCAATTATTCGTTCTACTACAACTTAAATCATCAAAATTCGATATCTTGATTTGCTTTTTAATGCTCAAGACCGGCACCGTTTTAATACGCCTTACTTGACATCTCTCAACGTCATTAACTTGCCGTACATTGGAAACTTAAACCATCATCTTAATTGATGTGTCCTGATTTGCTTTTAAGCGCTCAAGACTAGCACCGTTTTAAAACCTTGTTCGACGTCTCACGACGTTCACACTACCAAAATTCTAAATTCATCGGAGTAAACATCATCTAACTTGATGTGTCTTGATTTGCTTTTTAATGCTCAAGACCGGCACCGTTTTAATACGCCTTGCTTGACATCTCTCAACGTCATTAACTTGTGTTACATTTTTCAACTATCTTCAGTACTAAACATTGTCCAACTAACTTCGTTTTTAAAAACCATTAAGTGAGTTTAAAAAAGTGACTTCAGTTTTATTTTGTTCAGGGATTTCGATAGCCTTCCTTGCTACAAATTAAGTATAACACAAATGTAAACGGTTGCAACCTTTTTATGATTTTATTTTATAATTCTTTTTATTAAACATCTCTGAGTTCAAAACGTGTCCCTTTTTCATCTATTACCGCAAATAAACGCTGCTTTTTGGAGTCATCAAAATAGCCCATATCAAAAACTGTTTTATTTCCTTGTTTACCAACATCTGAAACACGATCAATCAAAAAGTGTTTAAATTGTCTAAAAATATCCATTTTTCCGTTAACGTGTTCAATCGCCGCAACCAATGTGTATCCTTCATCTAACTCTTCTTTTATAAGACTGACTTTTATGACCATATCTAAACGATATTCTCGCGACTTTGCCTTCTCATCTGAAATACTTTCAATATAGCCTTTTTGTTCCCAATATCTTAACTGTCGTGTTGAAACACCTGTCATTTTACTGATTTCACTAATACCGACAATTAACTTATCTTGCTTCATAAGATTGGCTAATGGATTATTATTCACTGTAAGTACCTTCTATCTCTAGTTTTCTAAATACTTTTGAAATTTTTTATCGATTTCTGGCAGACTTTTCTGTAATGATTTTGACTGGTTTTGTGTCCCCTCAGCCATTAACTTCAAGTAAGTAAATAAAATTTGACTAGCGTCTTTATGATATTTACTACCAAGTTCACTCGCAAATGTATATCGTTCATCCGTTAGTAATTTTGAAAATAAAGTTTCTTTTGCCATCTAGGCTCCTTCGATTGTTTTTATCATTGTGTGATGTGGAATTCCTGCGTCCATAAAGCCTTCACCTTCAACCTCATATCCTAGTTTCAAATAAAAATTTTGGGCTTGATCTTGTGCACCTAAGGTTAAGTATTTAATTCCGTAGACTGTTGAAAATCCTTCAATAAACGTTAGGATATCTGTTGCTAAATGTTGTCCACGAGCCGCTTTCAATGTTGCAACTCGCTGGACATGCCACGTTTCAGAGTCTTCGCTAAGTACACGTGCTGTCACAACAGGTTCTTCATCTTTATAACCCACAAAATGAATAGCTTCTGATTCGTTTTCAATTTCCAATTCCATTGGCACATTCTGTTCTCCAACAAAAACCGTTTTTCTAATTGATAATGCATCCTTATATATTTGACTACTTATATCTCTAGTTGATTTCACTATGAACATTTGCTCATCCTCAGCTTTCTTAGTTATCTTCGCATATAGCTTACCATAACTTGCTTTAAATTTGAACGTCAAGACCCGGTAGCTTATAATGAAAGCAAATAACTTACTATGCAAAGGAAACCACTAATGAAAAAATACGGTATATTAATAACCATCTTATTGATTTTAGGATTAGGTATTGGCTTTTTACTATTGCATAACAGTATACCTAAATCGGTAGAAACAGAGAAAAGTATTTCACAAACACCAACCTTATACATTCATGGATACGGCGGTACAGCTAACTCAACTAACGACATGATTGCCTCAGCAGAAAAATCTGGTAAGGCAAAAAAAGTTCTAACAGCAACCGTCTCTTCAACTGGTGATGTCACTTATACGGGTAGATGGAAATATACTGAAAAAAATCCAATTGTTCAAGTTATATTTGCGCGTAGTGATGCTCAAATTCCTGAAGAGGGCAGATGGATTGGTAAGATAACTGATTATTTAAAAGCATCATACGATATTAAAAAAATCAATCTTGTTACACATTCAATGGGTGGCTCATCTGCAATGTACTGGGCTGAATCTGTCAGAAAAAAATCTTCTCCTATCCTAAATAAATTTGTTCCAATTGCTGGTCCAATTAATGGGGTCCTCGGAATGGACGAAAAAGCCAATAAAAATTACTTCTTGAAAAATGACGAACCTGCTATTAAAACAGCAAACTACCAAAGTTACTATAGCAAACGAAAAAATTTCCCATCAACCGCAAAAGTCTTTGTTATTTATGGCGATGTGAATGATGGCTCAAATTCTGATACATCTGTCAGCATTGCTTCTGCCCGTTCAATGAACTATCTATTAAAAGGCCAAGTAAAATCGTATGACGAGCTTAAAATTACTGGTGAAGATGCACAACATAGTAAACTTCATAGAAATTTACAGGTTGATAAAGCTGTTATCCAATTCCTTTGGGGTAAATAGAACTATACGAAATATTAATTTTGTGCTATGATTAAGTTATGCGATGAGTCGAGTAAAATCAGACAACTTCGGTTGTTCCGCTGCGGCGGCTAGTGATTAGTTCGAAAATGGGGCATTTTTTACCTACCGCATTGTAGGTATGTCTGATTGTCACTGTTTTGTGGAATTCATACAATCTATTTACTTCGGTAAGTACCATAACAGGAAAGCATCAACTTCGGTTGGTGCTTTTTTTGTGCAGATAAATAGCCTTAGAAAATTACTTTCCAAGGCTATTATCACTATTTTTGAATTCTTATTGCTTCAACATCAAACACTTTATCAATCCAAGATTCATAAAATGGTGCTTCATGACTGACCAATAAAACATTTCCAGGAAAACGTCGGACTGCCTTTTGTAGCGCGTCTTTTGTATCATCATCCAAGTGATTAGTTGGTTCATCCAAAATTAAAAAGTTACTTGGTTTCAATTCAACTAAACTCAACTTAACTTTCATTTGTTCCCCACCACTCAAAATATTAATAGGTTTCATTGTATTCGCAGCATTAATCCCTGATTTAGCCAATCGGCGACGAATCGTTTTAGGTTCCAATTCAGGGTATTCATCTTGAATAATTTGAAGAGGTGTCATTTCTTTATTATCCCAAATTAAATCTTGATCAAAATAATTAACAACAACAGAATCAGAAAATTCAGCAGTTCCACCAAACGTTGGAATTAACTTCAAAATTGACTTAATCATTGTTGATTTACCAATTCCGTTAAATCCCTTTAAGACAACTTTTTCTTGATGTGATAATGAAAAAGTTACTGGTGATAGTAATGGCGTTTTATAACCAACTGATAAATTTTTAACGGCAAGCGTTGATGCGGATCCAGTATCTAGATAAGGAAAATCAAATTTACCTTTTACAGTATCACTTGGCGGTGTCACACGCTCAATTTTATCTAATCTTTTTTGTCTAGACTTAGCCATTGTGGCACGCGTTCCAGCTTTATTCTTTCGAATATAAGCCTCATCTTTTTCAATTTGAAGGCGTTGTTTCTGGAAAGCTTTTAGTTGCGCTTCTTTTTTAGCTTCTTTTTGCTTAATAGCTGATTTAAAATTCCCACGATATTTTGTGATTTTACCGAATGCAACATCAATAATTGTATTCGTGACATTTTGTAAAAATTCAAAATCATGAGAAATAACCATGAAACAGCCTTCAAATTGATTTAAATACTCAGTTAACCAATCAATATGTTCCGTATCTAAATAATTAGTTGGTTCATCTAATAAAATAACTTCAGGATTTTCCAATAATAATTTAGCTAAGATAATCTTAGATCTCTGACCACCACTTAATTCACTAACTTGATGGTCTTTTTCAATTGCATCTAATCCTAAACCAGTTCGAACACGGTCAATTTCTGTATCGATATCATAAAAATTTTTTGCCTCAAGTTCTTCTTGATATCTACCCGCTTTTTCCAACAACTTCTCGTCCATATTTTCAGCATAATCCGTATAGGCCTGCGTTTGTTTTTCACTAATATCATATAAACGTTGAAATGCTGTCTTCAAAAACTCAATAACCGTAATGCCTTCCGCAACTTCAGCATATTGATCTAAATAGCCAATTGTCGCACTTTTTTTCCATTTGATTTCGCCTTCATCAGGTAATTCTTGTCCAGTAATAATTTTGATTAATGTACTTTTACCAGCACCATTTTGACCAATGATACCCATATGATCCTCAGTGTTTAATTCAAAATGAGCATCCTCATATAATTGCTTATCCGCAAATTGATGGGAAAGTTGGCGAACTTCTAAAACTCCCATTGTAATCCTTCTTTCTAAAGACTAGTTATCATTGTTAACTTCCAATATTGCATTAAATACTTCTTGTGGTAATTCCATTTCAGCCTTAGAGCCCAATCGTTTATTAGCGCTTTGACGGCGTAGCATATCTTGTTTGGCAGCATTCTTTTTATCACTACTTGTTGTTGCGCTCTTACGAAGAGGCGGTACATTTGCACGCGAAATAGCTTTATTTTCGATAACTGCTTGTACTGGCATTGGGAATAATTTACGTGGAATTGAATATTTCAATTGCTCAACTAATTTCTGACCAATTTCCACAGCATCTTGTCTATGCACAACAAACCCTAGTGCATCGACTGTTGCATAGTTAACTAAAACGTCCATTTTAACAACGTCTGCTGTTTGATATCCTTTAAATTGCGTTTCCATTGTTGCATAGCCATGTGATAATGATTTTAATTGATTGAAGAAATCATAGGCAATTTCAGACGTTGGTAACGCATAATTCAATTCAGTTTGACCAGAATTGTATGACATATCTTGGAAAATACCTTTACGTTTTTCAGCTAATTTCATGATATCGCCCACTTGTTCATCTGGCACGGTCATATGAACATCTAAAAATGGTTCTTCAACATGATCAATTTCAGAAAAATTAGGGAATTGGACAGGATTATCAACAACAACTTCTTTACCATTTTTCAAAATAACGTGGTACGTAACATTAGGCGTCGTTGTTAACACCCCTAATTGGTATTCTTTTTCGAGACGTTCACGAATAATACTTAAATGTAACATCCCTAAGAATCCACATCTAAATCCTAGTCCTAAAGCATCTGACTTTTCTTCTTTATAATGGAAAGATGAGTCATTTAAAGCTAATTTTTGAATAGCTGATTTTAATTCTTTATAGTTATTATCTTTAGGATAAAATCCAGCAAAAACCATTGATTCTGATTCTTTATATCCAGGAAGTGCTTCTGGTGTCGGGTTACTTTGAGAAGTTAACGTATCCCCAATTTTAACTAGTTGAGGATCTTTTAGCCCTGTAATAACATAGCCAACATCCCCGGCATGTAGACTATCAACAGCCACCATGTCAGGTTTAAAAATACCTGCTTCTACTACTTGGAAATCAGTCGTTTGTTGCATAAATCGAAGTAAATTATTAGCTTTAAATTCACCATCAAAGACACGAATATAAGCCACAATTCCTTTAAATGCATCAAAATGTGAATCAAAAACTAATGCTTTAAGTGGTGCTTCAATATCACCGATTGGTTTTGGAATACGGTCTTTAATAGCCTCTAGAACCAAATCAACACCAATCCCAGTTTTAGCTGATATTAATAACATTTCGTCTTCATCAACGTCAGCTAATTCCATCAATTGAATTTTAGTTTCTTCAACATCAGCATTAGGATGATCAATCTTATTGATTACTGGAATAATTTTTAAGTTGTTTTCTTTAGCTAAACGGTAATTTGCAACCGTCTGTGCTTGCACACCTTGAGTGGCGTCCACCAATAAAATAGCCCCATCACTAGCAGCTAAACTTTTCGAAACTTCATATGAAAAATCAACGTGTCCCGGTGTATCAATAAAATTATATTCGTAAGTTTCACCATTAGTAGCTGTATAGTAACTACGAACCGTTCGTGATTTAACTGTAATCCCGTGTTCTTGTTCAACAGCCATTGAATCTAACAATTGACTAGACATCTCACGTTCACTGACAGTTTGTGTTTCTTCCATAATTCGATCAGCTAAAGTTGATTTACCATGATCAATATGGGCAATAATTGAAAAATTTCTAATTTGTGATTGTTTCATTATGATTAAACCTCATTTTCTAAATAATCATCTACTGTTTTAGAGTCTTTTTTATTATACGCTAAATTATCAACGTCGTAAGAAGAAGATTAAAAGCCGGTAAGAATGCCCAAGTATTTTAAAAACGAAAAAATAATGAACACAAATTTAACTAAGGTCAAATTCAGCTCATTATTTTTAATTTAAATAGTACCGTTTGCAAATTGGCTATTATATAAATCAGCATAAAACCCGTTTTTAGCAATCAAAGCATCATGATTTCCAGTTTCAATAATTGAGCCATTATCCATTACAATAATATTATCCGCATCACGAATCGTTGATAGACGATGCGCCACAACGAAACTTGTTCGGCTATCTAATAAGGTATCCATCGCTTTTTGAATCAAAACTTCAGTTCGTGTATCAACTGAACTCGTTGCTTCATCTAAAATTAAAATTTCTGGGTCAGCCAAAAATGCACGAGCAATCGTTAACAATTGACGTTGTCCTTGTGAAATATTTGAAGCGTCTTCATTCAGAACAGTTTGATAACCATCTGGTAATTGACGAACAAATGTATCAACATGAGCGGCTTTTGCTGCAGCATAAACCTCTTCATCCGTTGCATTTTCACGACCATATTGAATATTTTCCATAATAGTACCTGTAAATAACCAAGTATCTTGAAGCACCATCGAGATTGACTTACGTAAATCTTCTCGTTTCAAATTCTTAGTATCGACACCATTTAGTCGGATTGATCCCGCTGAGACATCATAAAAGCGTTCAATTAAGTTAATAATCGTTGTCTTTCCAGCACCTGTAGGTCCAACAATTGCTACCTTTTGTCCTTCGTTAACATCCAAATTATAATCTGTCATCAAAAGCTTCTTATCTGAGTAACCAAATTGAACATGATCAAAGGAAATTTTATTACCATTATCAGCAATTGGTAAGTCATCGTTACTTTCATCTTTCAATTCTTCTTCATCTAAGATTTCAAAAATTCGTTCTGCAGAAGCTACAGTTGCTTGAATCGTATTAGATAAGTTGGCAATTTGAGTGATTGGTTGTGAGAATTGGTTCACATATTGTAAAAAGGCTTGGACGTTACCTAAAGTAATTGTTCCTTGTGAAACCTTAATTCCACCAACAATTGCCACAAAGACATAGCCAATATTTTTAATAAAGTTCATTGCTGGCATAATTAATCCAGAAATAAATTGTGCTTTCCATGAACTTTTATAATAATCATTATTCTGTTTTTCAAAAATATCAATATTTTTTTCTTCTTTATTAAAAGTCTTAACAACCGTATGACCCGCATACGTTTCTTCCACTTGATTGTTCAAAAGTCCTAAACTCTTTTGTTGTCCAGCAAAGAACTTTTGCGAACGAGGCGCAATTAATGAGACAACAACCAAACTCAAAGGAACAATAATCAAAGCAATTAACGTTAATTGCCAACTAATTGAAAACATCATATAGAGAACACTGACAAAGGTCACAACACTTGTTACTAACTGTGTAAAACTTTGTTGTAACGTTCCAGAAATGTTATCCACATCATTTACAGCACGAGACATAATATCACCATTTGGATGTGTATCGTAGTAAGAAACAGGCACGCGTTCCATTTTAGCCTTAATATCTTTACGAAGTGCGTACACCGTTTTTTGAGAAATATTAGTCATGATTAATTGCTGCACAAAACTGAAAAGTGCAGACGCAATATACATAATACCAACTGTAAGTAAGATATTCTTAATTGCATCAAAATTAATTGGCAACGAGGTTACTTTCTGCCCCTGTTTCATTTGAGTGAATCCTTTAGTTACCCCAGAGAAAATCTCGGTTGTTGCGCGTCCTAAAATTTTAGGAGAAACCGCCTGGAAAATTACAGATATAATGGCTAGCACTAATACTATCCCTATTGAAATTAACCATGGTGACATGTATTTCGCTAAACGCCCAATTGTTTTCCAAAAGTTCTTAGGCTTTTCAACTGGTCGTCCAATATTGCCATGTCCACCTCGACCGCCCCGCATAGGTTGCGTTGCTTGTTTTGACTTATTATCTGCCATTACTCTGCATCCCCCTCTCTGATTTGTGACTGCATAATTTCTTGATAGGTTTCATTCGTGGCTTTCAATTCTTCATGAGTCCCTTTACCAACGATTTTTCCACCATCGATAACTAAGATTAAATCGGCACTTGTCACACTAGAAATCCGTTGTGCCACAATTACGACAACACTATCTTTGATGCTTTCATCCGTTTTAAGTGAGCCACGTAATTTAGCATCTGTTTTAAAATCAAGCGCTGAGAATGAATCATCAAACAAGTAAACAGAAGCTTTTTTAACTAATGCTCTTGCAATTGCAAGTCGTTGCTTTTGGCCACCAGAGAAGTTATCTCCACCTTGTTCAACTATGCCGTCTAAGCCATCCGCTGATTCTTCAACAAACGATTTAGCTTGTGCTATTTCTAGCGCATGCCACAACTCATCATCTGTTGCCGTTTCATTTCCAAACTGTAGATTACTTCGGATTGTTCCTCTAAAAAGAACTGTCTTTTGTTGAACAAGAGAAATTTGGTCGTGTAAGCTTACTTGGGTTAACTCATAAATTGATTTACCATCAATTTTAATATCGCCCGACTCAACATCAAACAATCGTGGAATTAAATTAATTAACGTTGACTTACCAGATCCAGTACCACCAATAATCGCAATCGTTTGACCCGCCTTTGCTTCAAAGTTAATATCTGTTAGGGCTTCTTTTTCAGCACCCGTATACCGGAAATTAACTTTATCAAATGACAATTGACTTGCTCCTACTTTACTACGATCAACTGTAATTGCATCAGGTTGGTCTTTTATCGAATTCTTCGTATCTAAAACTTCGTTGATACGTGCTGCAGCAGCTTGCGCACGAGGTAACATGACAAATACCATCGATAACATCATAAAACTTGATAAAATTTGCATTGCATACGTCATAAACGCAACTAGATTACCCACTTGCATCGACATATCTCCAATTAAATGACCACCATACCAGATAATTGCGATATTGGTTGCACTAAGAACTAAAGTCATCATGGGGAACATTAGCGCCGTAATTGAAAATACTTTACGGGCATTATCTGTATATTCTTTATTCACACGATCAAAACGATTTTGTTCATATTTATCTTGGTTAAATGCGCGAATAACACGAACACCTGTTAAACCTTCACGAAAGACAAGATTAATATGATCAATTCTTTTTTGTAACGTTTTGAACAGCGGCACTGCAAAATACATAACTGAAGCAATTAATATAATTAAAATTGGAACAGCTACTAAAAAAATCACGGTTAATTCTTTTTGTTTGTTATAAGCTAAAATACTAGCACCAATCAACATAATAGGCGCTTGGATCATCATTCTTAACATCATAACGGTAACGTTTTGAATTTGTAGAACATCAGTTGATGTTCTTGTAATTAAACTTGAATTTCCAATTTGATCAAATTCATGACTTGAAAAATTAAGTACTTTTTTGTAAATATGACTTCTTAATCTAAGTCCTAATTTTTGCGCTAAGCGTGAAGCGATAAAGACATTACCAACTGCCGCAACAATACCAATAGCTGCTACGCCTAACATGACATAACCCACCTGCCAGATATACGCAACATCGCCTTGTGAGACACCTTTATTAATCATGTCTGATGTTAATGTTGGTAAATATAAATCGCAGATAACTTGGACAATCATAAATATAAATGCACCAAACATTGCCCAAACGCTAACGCGATTTTTCATTACTTTTATCATTTATTTTTATTCCTTCCTTTTTGAAACACCAATAGCTACCCAGTTAGCCATTGTTTCATATTCTTTTTGTAACTCTTCAACAGGTATTTCAATACCTTCTCTTTGTTTTGAAAAATAATCATTAATAGTTTTCATAAATGGACTCATTAAAGAAAACATAAGTAAACTAATTTCTTCATCTGAGGAAATGGTTAGTAAAGACCGATCAATTTCACTCATAATATCAAAATCTGCTTTTAAATTTTGATGAAATGGTCCACCAAAATGTGGCTGTTTCCCACTATGATGCGGGTGGTGAGGATGATGTGGCTGCATCCGACTACTCATTTTAAAGTCCATTCGGACAAAGGCGTTTTTAAAAAATGCAGCATCTTCTCCGGACACTGTATTCGCAATCGTTTCTGAAAAAAAGGTCTTCATAGTCGTCACGACATCACCTTGATTTCGTTTTAATAATTCACCAAATCTTTTAGTTTGATTCTGTCGAATAGTATCAAAATAATAAAAGTATAAATCTTCTTTATTTTCGAAATATTGGTAAAAACTCCCTCGCGGAATATCTGCAATTTTTATGATATTACTAATTGATGCTTCAAACAGGGGTACTCTTGAGAACTCTTCTTTAGCAGCATCCAATATCCGTTGTTGCTTATCTTCATCTAAATTAAAATACGTTTTTTTAGGCATATTTTCTCCTTTATACAAAAAATGACAAGCTGTCATGTGACAACTTGTCATGTTACTAGTCTTTATTTAAAAATGCAACTTTATTTACTTATTCTTTTCTTAAAGATTCAACTGGATCAAGTTTTGATGCTCTGTTTGCTGGTAAGAAACTAGCAACCATACTAATCAAGACACTGATTAAAATACCAGAGAATACATAACTAGCTGTAACTTTAACAATCGTAACATCGAATGTTGCAACTGAGAATGCATTTAACCCAAAGGCTAAAATATACGTTACGCCAACACCAATTAAGCCAGATGCTAATCCAATTAGGAACGCTTCGGAAACAAATATACGGCGAATATCCTTACGACGTGCTCCTAAAGCTTTCATAACACCGATTTCTTTTGTTCTTTCAACAACAGATATATTTAGAACCACTAATATCATAATTGCAGAAACGAGCAATGATATCGCAGCTACGGCCGTTAAAACGTCTGTCAAAATATCTAACATTTGAGTAAACATTTCTGACATTTTTTCTTGAATTGAACCTGTGTAACCCAATGATTTAACTTTAGCTTTTATACCTGCCGTATTAGCCTTATCGTTTGTATGAAGATAAACAACATTTGGTTTAATTGTTTCATTATTATCTTCAACTAATTGTTGTAAGTCAGCGTAATTCAAGTAAACTAAACTGCTTGAACTGCTACTTCCAGATGCTTCATAAATTCCGGCAACTTTGAACGTTTTCTTAATCGTTTTTTCGTTATAAACAATCGCAATTTTAACTTGTTTACCAACAATGTTCTTGCCTAATGAATCTGCAGTTGTTTTATCTAATAAAATGCCATCCTTACCTGGTTTAGTACCCTTGGTAATGTTTGATTTTGTAATACCTGAGTTCATTGTACCCAACTGCATCAAACTAGCTTTTTTATCCTTATATGAAACTGTATTTGTACCTAGTGAAATTGCTGTATAACCCTTTTGTAGCTCATTCACATGTTTAATATTTGTTAACTTATTAATATCTTTTTTAGAAAATGATCCTGTCTGACCAGTAATTGCAGCCATTTGACTTTGTTGTTCTTTAGCTTGCGCTGCTTGGGCTTGAGAACCAGCAGCTGGTGTTGCTGTTTTAGAACTACTACTTGAAGAACTTGTTTTTGCCTTCATATGAACTTCAGTCACATTGGGATTCACGTAGCTAGTCATCGTATCCTTTATATAACTTGTTACCCCTTTTCCAAGCGATAACATTAAAACAACAGACATAATCCCAATACTTGAGCCAATAGCAACAAGTAAATTACGAGAAAATTTAGCTTTCATATTAAGTGCAGCTAATCGAATTGCAGACCATAGACTTAAATTCTTAGGCGTTTCGCCTTTAAATTCATCTTCATTAGTATGCAACTCTAATTGTTCTTGTTCGGAATCAGAAATAATTGCACCATTATCAATTCGTACAACACGACTTGAATATGCCGCAACGCGATCTGAATGAGTAACCATTAAAACTAATTTACCACGCTTTGCGATATCTTTGATAATTTCTAAGACAGCATCAGTTGTCTCTGAATCCAAAGCACCTGTTGGTTCATCAGCAATAATGACATCAGGATCATTCATTAAGGCACGTGCAATAGCAACACGTTGTTTTTGCCCACCAGATATTTGATCTGGCTTCTTTGTCATATGATCTTGTAACCCAACGTCTGTTAATAATTTTTTAGCACGTTTGACACGTACTGATTTATCAACATTTGAAAGCGTCATTGCCATAGCAACGTTATCAATCAAACTTAAATGAGGAATTAAATTAAAATTTTGAAAAATGAATCCAATACTCTTCTTATGAAAGTTAACAAGTTCTTTTTCAGAAAAATCACCAATATTTTCACCATTATACGTAATTTCGCCATCAAAATTTGAATCCAATCCACCTATTAAGTTCATTAATGTTGATTTACCACTTCCGGATTCACCAACTATTGAAACTAATTCTCCTTTGTCAAAAGAAGCATTAATGTCTTTTAAAGCCTTGAATGTCGTACCACCAGCCATATTATACGTTTTTGAAACGTTTTTTATTTCTAGAATCAATTTGTCTCCCCCTATTTCCGTTTTTATGACAGACTGTCATAATGAGCTGGTTTTTATTATAGATAATCACACTCACAAAAGCAAAGTATTTCGCTCCACCTTTACCCATTCTTTACAATTTCAGGTGTAAATCATTACACGATTCATACAGAACCATAACATTTAACTGATATTATGAAGTTGTTCTTAAATACGAATACAAAATAAAAGGGGAAGTTAATTATGAGAAAGAAAACAGCAATTATTTCGATAGCAGCAATGGGTCTTTTATTGTTGGCAGGATGTGGTAAATCATCATCTTCTTCAGATGATTCATCAAAAATTACAGGTAAAATTACTATTGTTGGATCAACTGCTTTACAACCTTTAGTTGAACAAGCAGCTGAAACCTATCAAGCAGATAATTCAGGTTTAACAATTGGCGTGCAAGGTGGTGGCTCAGGTACTGGTTTAAGCCAAGTTTCTACAGGTGCTGTTACCGTTGGTAATTCTGACATTTTTGCAGAACAAAAAGACGGCGTAGATGCTAAAAAGATTGTTGATCACAAAGTTGCCGTTGTTGGTATTGCACCTGTTGTCAACAAAGATACAAAAGTAACTAACCTCTCAAAAGCACAACTTGCTAACATTTTCTTAGGTAAGACAACAAACTGGAAAGAACTTGGCGGAGCAGACCAAGCGATTGTTGTCATTAATCGTGCTTCTGGTTCGGGTACACGTACCGTATTTGATAGTAGTATCCTTCCAAATAAAACAGCTAAACAAACACAAGAACAAGATTCAAACGGTACAGTTCAAAAAATGGTATCTTCAACACCAGGTGCCATCAGCTACTTAGCATTCTCGTACTTAAAAGATAACATCCAAGCATTATCTATTGATAACGTTAAACCAACATCAAAAAATGTTGAAACAAACAATTGGAAAATTTGGTCATACGAACATATGTATACTAAAGGTTCTCCTAACTACGCAACAGCTAAATTTATTGGTTATATTCAATCAGACAAAATTCAAAACGGCTTAATCAAGAAATTAGGTTATATCTCAATTTCAGATATGAAAGTTGAAAAAGACGCTAAGGGTACTATTGAAGAAATTAATAAATAGCTGTAAAAAATAGAACATTCAATACAAAAAGCTCATAATTATTAGATCTAAATCTAATAATTATGAGCTTTTTTATATTTAAATAGTGTTAAAGGTTATGAAATTTGTTTTATATTGGTATATTGCGCCAATCATATTAGCATCTCCATAAAAATAACATGTTTTTAAATTATACTTAAGGCCATCCGCACGTTTGGCAATGATTAATTGATTAATATATTTATTTAGTGTTTTAATCAAACCAGGTCTTTCAGATATAGCGCCTCCAATTAAAACAAGGTCAGGATCATACGATACAAGTAGATTAAACACTCCTACGGCTAAATGTTTATAAAAATCATCTACAATTTGGCATGCCTTATCATCACCAGAGTCAGATAAATCAAATAATTGTTTTCCGTTAATTTCACGATTATTTTCTGAAGAATACTGTTTGGCAAGATTTACTGGACTAACCAACTCACTGAAAGTACGATCATCATTTACATCTAAAATCATGTACCCAAATTCGCCACCAAATAGATTACTTCCGGCCTTTAATTTTTTATTCATTATTACAGAACCACCAACTCCAGATCCAATGATAATAGAAACAAAATCATCTACATCTTTAGCGTTTCCAATCCAATTCTCAGCTAATGCTGCACAATTAGCATCGTTTTGTATAGAAACTGGTACGCCTAAATATTGTTCCAACTCATCCCTAATCGGAAAATTGTGTATATAAGGGATGGCGCTAATCCCATGAATAATTCCATTTACCGTATCAACTGATCCTGGAGAACTAATGGCTATACCTTCAGCGTTCTGACAACTATTATATAAATTTTTAATTAAAGTTTTCATATCTTTCCACGTCTCAGGGGTCTCCCTCTTACCACGTGAAATGAACTGATTTTCTTTCCATTCTCCATACTTTACGGTTGTCCCACCAATATCAATTGCTAATATAGTTCCCATTGTTCTCCTTTTCAGTCATTCGACTAATATTTTTAGTATCTGATAATTATAATTTTTAATAAACGTATTAAATTAAAGAAGTTCTCATAGCACGTCTATAATGCGTCATTTTATACGGCGTTTTTTTTAATTGATTTATACATAGTTATAATTTCTTTAGCTAAATCAATATAACAGATACTCGTCATTAGCCAATCTTGCGAATGTATCAAATACAAATTAAGTTTCGTTTTTTCACCATTGGCCTCTTTTGTTAACAAAGTAGTTTGGATATTGTGCACCTTAGTTAACGCCTCTTGTGCTTGGTTCATAAAATCATCAGATTTAGAAAAATCAGACTGCTCAGCCATGCGGATTGCTTGAGCGGCAAATCCCTTCGCATTCCCCGATTCCATAATAATTCCCATTATTACAGTCATATCTTTATCATTCATATTTTTCATCCCCATTTCACTAAATTTATTTTATTCCGCAATTAAATTTACTGCTGTTTGTAATACTTTTTCACCGTTCATCATCCCATAATCTAGCATATCAATGACGTCCATAGGAATTCCAGCAGCATCAGTTTTACTTTTAATTTCTTCCTTCATATAACTGACCTGTGGCCCTAATAACAATACATCCGGATGAACACTTTCAATTTGATGGTCTACATCTGATGTTGATGTTGCAAATATTTCATAATCTTTTTTCTGCTTAGAAGCTGCCGCCTGCATTTTTGATACTAGTAGAGATGTAGACATACCAGCTGAACAAGCTAACATAATAATTTTTTTCTCCATGATTTTTTATTCCTTTCACTCTGCTTTATTATTTAATTCTTGCTCTTGTTCTTGATTACATAAATATTGATCATATTTTTTAGCGAATGGATAGTATCCGACAGCTGATATTACTAACGTTACCGCTTGCCATAAGGCCATCTTCCAACCTCCAATTAAAAATCCTGAAATAACTGCTGGCGTTGTCCAAGGTGCCGCAACACCATTTAAAGGTGGTACAATTCCGAAATAAATTACCCCATAAGTAGAGATTGCTACAATAACTGGTACCATGAAAAATGGTATAGCTAAAAATGGATTCATAACTAAAGGTAATCCGAAAAGAAAAGGCTCATTAATATTAAAAATAGCTGGAATAAGCTCAATTTTACCGATTGTTTTAAGCTGAACAGATTTAGCTGCAACTAGTGTGAAAATAACTAGTCCGATGGTTATTCCAGATCCCGTCAAGTTAATAAAATTATTATAAAATTCATTAGTAACAATATGTGCCCCGTTACCTAACGATAATTTACCAGCTTGATATAAAGCAGCGTTTCCAGAAGTATTAGGAATTAAGAAGGCTCCTGCAATTCCACCGACAATCAGTCCTCCGTGAACACCAAAGAACCAAAAGAATGATACTAAGAAGGCAATCAATATAGCCCCAATTAATGAATCTGATAGTCCTTGCATAGGTGCTGCTAACATCTTATAAATGAGATTTAACATATCTGTATTTAACACTGTCTTAATTAAAGCAAAGATTAACATAGTAACAGTTAATATAACACCAGATGGAATCATGGCAGTAAATTGATTAGCAACACTAGTTGGCACTTGTTCTGGGAGTGTTATTTTCCAACCAGCTTTAATCATTTTTGTATATGCCCAACCTACCAAAATACCTACAATAATTGCAGCCACCATTCCTTGACCGCTCAACCAACTAATGTTAATTACACCATTAACTGGCGACTGCATGAATGATTGAAGCGAATGAGGTAATTTGTCTATATTTTCTGTTATTGCAGAACCACTTAGGACCTCTTTACCAGCACTGTTAACAATACCTGCTCCATTTTTACCCATTACTCCGGCTAAAGGTGCGGCCACTTGGAGCATCTGTAACATCAAGAAAGATGATAATGCTGTCAATGCAGCGGGTAATGCCTCATATCCCTCATTACGAACATATACGTACGCGATACCAACTACCGCCCAGATAGATAAAATACCAAATGTTGTTGTATATGCTTGTGTGAAAAATGCTGACCAACCTGAATCTTTAAGCGCATCTGCAACACTTGGCACCGGGAAATTGGACAAAATTAAAAATATGGATCCTATAATAATAAAAGGTAATGCGTATACCATTCCATCTTGCAGAGCCCTTATAGGTTTTGTATTCACAAATTTCATAATTATAGGTAATAACTTATTCGTAATGAACGTGTTTGCTTTATTTTCAGTTTTATTTTCCATTATATTTTTTCTCCATTCTCTTCTAAGATATCCTTAAACCAATAATATGATTTTTTTGGAACTCTCTTCATATCTTTCAAATCATGATTTGTTCTATCAACAAAAACTGCACCATATCTTTTCTCCATGTCACCATGTGAACTAGGAATATCAATTAATCCCCAACCCAGATAGCCCACAACTTGAGCACCATCAATAAACATTGCATCCTTCATAGCCTTAATATGACTTTTATGATATTCAATTCGAGCATCATCTTGGATTATATTTGTGCTGTCCCTGTGCTCCTTGATGCCAATTCCATTTTCAATTGGAAATACAGGTAATCTATAACGATTATGCAAATCTGTAATTACATTTCGGAATCCTAAGGGATCAATATTCCATGACCACTCACTACTAGATAAATAAGTATTTTCTTCTACACTATAATTCATATATCTATTTGGTGCCTCGTCACTTGGAATTTTATCAGCATCCATGACCATTGTGCGATAGTAACTAAAGGAAATGAAATCAGATTTAATTTTATTTAAATATTGCTTATCTCTATCTTTAAAATCCATTTGAATATTATTCACTTCTATATATTTAAGTACTTCAGGAGAATATGATTGTCCGACAAATAACGAATTTAGATTTTCATAAATAAATTCATTTTGTTTTCTTACTGCAAAAGAATCTTTTGGATTAGTCGTTGCTGGATAAACTGGTGTATATGCCAACATACCTCCAATCTTAAGTTCTTTATATTGTTCATGAATATATTGTGCAATTTGTGCGTGAGCTATCATCGTATGATGGAATATGGTATACATATCGTCAATTGTTTTTTCCGTCTTGGTATATCCAGAAATATGAAATGTTTCATCAGTGAAGTATAGATTATGTTCATTAAATGTAATCCAATATTTAACTCTGTCTGAAAAATGATCAATAACGACTTTCCCAAACCTAACAAAAGCATCAACAGTTTTACGAGATAGAAATCCACTTTGCTTTTGGGCCAACGCTAACGGCATGTCAAAGTGATAGAGACAAACCATTGGCTCAATACCACGCTTAATCATCCCATCAATTAATCGGTCATAATACTCAAAACCTTTCTCGTTGATAGTTCCATCACCATCAGGTACTATTCGAGTCCACGATATCTGAATGCGATACATATTCATATTCATATCTGCAATTAAATCCAAATCTTCTTCATATCTGTTAAACTCATCAATCGCATCGTGCCAATCGGATACACCTTTATCTGAGTCACGGATATCATAAACTGATAGCCCTTTACCATCTGCCTGCCATGCTCCTTCTGTCTGCATACTTGATACAGAATTACCCCAATAAAAACCTTTAGGCATCTTATTTTCATTTATCATATATCAATCAACCCTTCTTCTAATAAATTATTTTTTAACTAAGAAATCGCTTTCATTTACTATTATATATCTTTTGTATAATAAAACAATACTTTTGTTATACAAAAGATATATGTTTTATTAAACTCTGGCTATCACTTATATAGAAAAGAGGGTAGTTGAGTGTTATAATTCGGTATTAACCGATTAATTAGTCATACTAAATATCGGTACAATATTCTCTAATTCTAAAATAGTTACATCATACCTATTTTTTTTGAGATCTAATTTTTAATAAGCAGAGTAATATACTTTTTAAAATCGCACCTAAAGTTTAAATAATACTAAATTTGACATTAAAATCTATGGGGGAACAGGGATTTATGAAAAAATATGAGTTAGTTAAAAATATAATTCGGGAACGAATACTTTCTAATATATATCCAAAAGGTAGCATTTTACCTGATCAAAAAGTATTATCTGCTAGCTTCGATGTCAGTTCAATAACCTTAAAGAAGGCGTTAGATGACTTAGCACGAGAAGGATTTATATTAAAAAAATCTGGTTTTGGAACAGTTGTTATAGGTCCCTCGACTCTTATCAATAGCGTTGATGCACCGGCAGATAATTTTGATGGATTAAGTAAACAAGAAGGACGGGACAGAATAACAAGTCACGTCATTAAGTTTGAAGTTGTATTCCCTCAAAAAGAGGTTCAAACTCATTTAAATATTAGTGCAGAAGAGCCAACATACCATATTATTAGACTCCGACTTTTAGATGGAAATCCTTTCATCTTGGAAGATACGTACATGCCTGTTAAATTAGTTCCAGGTTTATCAAAATCCGTACTGGAAACTTCCATATATAGTTATATTAAAAATACGTTAGGGTTAAATATGTCAGGTATGTCTAGAAAAATACAAGCCAGACAAGCCACTGAATTAGATATCAATTATTTAAACGTTGTTGAACAAACGCCAATATTAGAAGTAGAACAAATTGTTTGGCTTGTGAATGGTCACGCCATCGAGTACTCAAAATCAAGAAATGAATTTAATAAACGCTCTTATTTTGTTTTTGAATCAAATTAAACTGGCACACTTATGAACTAACTTACATTAAAAATAATTATCTGTACTTAATATATGTGGGTACGCAAAAAGGCATAATTCCAAAGTTATATTGGAATTACGCCTTTTTGCGTACAAAGTATTTAAATATTATTTTTATAAATTAGCATCCATGTTAAATATTATTTTTATAAATTAGCATCCATGTTAAATGTTAATTTAGATAATGTTAATCCTTCAGTAATGAATTGACCAATCATGTTCATCGTTCTTTCACGCATATCAGCAACAATTGCGTAATTTTGTTGTGTGAGGTAGTTTGTTAATTCATCCCCACTCATATCTGTAGATGCTGCATCAATATCAGCAACCATCGTCTTCAACTGTTGACGACATGCCTTTAAGTAATCAACATTTTCTTGAATAAAATGAGAATAATGTGATTCTGTTAACATCGAAACCGTACGATACATCCAATAAGCACTATTCATATCTAGTGTTAACGGTGTTTCGCTGTAACTTGGGTCTGTGTCTGTTGCATTCGTGTAGAATGGCACAAATGGTGCAAATGCTGGAACACCTAAACAGATCCACATTAATGCAGAATGTGCATCATCAACATTATTTCTCAATTGAAGAACGTGTGCATTTTGTGTTCTATTCATTGAAATAGGACGGAATCGTAAACGATCTTCATCAGCACCATGACCAAATGGATCATATTGTGTTTCATTGTAATGTGAACCTAAAATAGCAGTCACATCTTCAACACTGATTTTTTTATTTGCGTAACAAATGAATGGTAATTCACTTGAAGTTGGTTCTTGCTTAATTTCTGGATTCAAACAACGTTGACCATACCAGACACGAGGTGTGTTGTAATGACGATCTTTTTCTGTGTCTGTTCCAAAAATATGACGGAAGTTCCAGCCTGTTTTATCAGGGTTTAAATGATGCTCTTCTACATATTCACGGATACCGTCTGACCACATAAAGTTATCTGTATTATCAAAATCAATTTCTTGAATAGCAACTTGATTAGCTGCAACAGCATAAGCATCATCTGGAATACGTTGTGCAATCCAGTGATGTCCGGTAACAATTTCCATGTACCAAACATCATTTTTATCACTAAATAAGACACCATTTCCTTCAGGTGAACCGTATTTTGTAATTAAAGCCCCTAAATATTCAACACCATGTTTTGCTGATTTAATATAAGGTGCAACCATTGTTTGTAATGAATCTTCTGCTAAACCATTTTTAATTAAAGGATCGTATGCTAAAACACGTTCATTCGCATAGACACTTTCTGTTGCGCTCATTGCAACATTTTTTTCATTAATACTACTTTCATCAAAGACACCTTTGCTGGATACCTCAACATTAGGTGTTGCTGTCCAGCGATACCCATTTTCTGGTAATGGTGCAGTAAACCCATTTTTATTCGAAGTTAACGTTTCATGACGTCCGGTTACTGCAGGGTACATCAAGAATCGTTGTGGTGTAATAGGCAAAAACGTATCATCATTTCTAGCAATCATCGTTGAGCCATCAATTGTGGCCTTCTTACCAACTAAAATTGTTGTACATGCTTGTTCCATCATAAATAATTCACTCCTTCTCATTATTAAATACCCTTATAGTGTACAACTTTTATCTTCATATAAACATGCTATTTTTATATACTTTAAGAAACAGTTAAATCTAGTTTACAACTCTAGATGTAAATGCTAATATAAAGATATTACGTTAAGGGGGGTTATCATTTGAGCCAAAAAGTTCCATCATCTTTTTTAAATTGGCTAGATAGCTTAAAGAAAATTACATTACCTGATTGGCAAGATTTCCCGGAATTAGACCTTTATATGGATCAATCCGTGAAACTTGTTAATCAATACTTAGAGCCATTACACTTAATGCCTGTAACACCTACAATGGTCAATAATTACGTAAAAAAAGAAGTTATGTTTAAACCCATCAAAAAAAGATATCGCAAGGAACATTTAGCAGCAATCATTGTTATTACTGTTTTAAAATCTGCTTTTCCGTTAGATGTTATCAAGAATGGTATCGACCAAATTTTAGTCGATAACTCATCTGAAGATGCTTACATGAACTTCGCTTTAATTTTTAACGAACAACTTAAATCTTTAACCTTTGATACCAACTTAAAGCCCGTCACGACTGAAACAACAATCATTGAATTAGAACAACGAACGGCTGCAAGTGCCGTGATTAATCATATTATCAGTGAAAAATTAGTTATATTAATGAAGGAGGCCAATTAAATGATGAGTAAAGAAAAAATAGCAGTATTAGTAGATTCAGGTTCGGATATTCCTAAAGAATTTATGGAACAGGAACATATTTATATGGTCCCTATTTTAATTACATTCAGTGATGCAACTTACTTAGATCGTATCTCTATCTCACCTGCGGAAGTTTATGAACGTATGGAGACTGAGATTCCAACAACCGCAACGCCTTCAGGTGGCTCAATTAACGACGTTTTTGACCAAATTAAAGCCGATGGCTATACACATGTTATTGCAACAACGATCTCAAGCGGTTTGTCTGGTACTTATAATTCAATTAAAACATTCGCCAAATTATCATCATTAACTGTTGAAGTCATCGATACAAAAAATGTTGGTATTGGTGGTGGATTAGCTGGTATTTTAGCATCAAACTTAATTAAAGAAGGCAATTATTTTGACGAAATTGTCACAAAGGTTCAACTAGCGGTTGATAGAAGTAGTGTCTTTTTCTATTTACCAACCCTACACTATCTTCAAGTTGGTGGCCGTATTGGACGTGTCTCTGGTCTTATGGGGAATCTCTTAAACATCAAACCAATTATTTCATGTGATGAAAATGGTATTTATTATCCTATTGCAAAAGCTCGAGGCGAAAAAGCTGCACTAAAAAAATTATTATCACTCGTTGATGATAAGATTGGCGATTCTCTTCATTTCGATATAGCCGTTGCATATGGTAATAATGAGCCTTTAGCAGCAAGTATCTTCGAAACCTTAAAAACTAAGTATCCAAATGCTGAACATTTTTACTTTGGCGATGCATCACCTGCTCTTGGTGTTCATGCTGGCCCTGGTGTTATCGGTATTGGTGTTGAAATTTTAGACTAAAAATAAAGAAGCAAACCGATAAATACGGTTTGCTTCTTTATTTTTAGTCTAATTAGTTGCATACTTATTTTCAATTTGTTTAAGCATTTTTTTGAAATTTCTCTTCTTAAAGAAACTCATAAGAATACTCATGAAGGCATCATTCATTTGTTGCATCTTGCCTTTAGAAGTCATGACTTCTTTATAACTTAACAAACAACGTTTATCATCAATTACCTTAATATCGTAACTTACATCAAATTTATTACGATTGTTATCCGTTTGAAAATGATAACTTTCGTTTTCAACTATTTTTGTTACTTTTAAAGCAGCTGATTGTGTTTTTGAAAACTTTTTCGTGAACGCAAAACCCTCTAATTGATTTTTTGTTAATTTCTGACCTGTCTGATCTTTAATATCATATAGTACGGACTCCATAATTTGATCAAATAGATAATCTGCAGGCATTTTTAATTTCATTTCCATTTCCATCAGTCATTCGCCTCCATTTTTAGTCATTAAATCCATTTTGTTCTGTCATTTTTTTAAACCAGTAACCGCTCTTCTTAATTGTGCGTTTTGCTTCATTATCTAAATCAACACTAATAAATCCGTAACGGTTCTTGTAAGCATTTAACCATGACCAATTATCCATACATGTCCACATATGGTAGCCATGAACGTTACTACCTTCTTCAAGTGCCTTATGAACCCATTTCAAATGATCTTGAACAAATTCAATTCGATAATCATCATTAATTTGCCCATCTGCATTAATAAATCTGGCTTCATCTTCAACACCCATCCCATTTTCAGAGATGAAACAATCAATATTACCATAATTATCCTTAATATTGATTAGTGCATCATAAATTCCTTTTTCATAAATTTCCCAGCCACGATAAGGATTAACTTTTTTTCCAGGCATATCGTATACTGTATAAAAATCTTCAGGCATCCAGCCATTTTCACCTTCTGGTTCGGCTTTAATTATTTTCGCCGCTGCTCGCCTTGGTTGATAATAATTAACGCCTAATAAATCGATAGTATTTTCTTTAATAACATCTAAATCACTTTGATGATAGATTGGCATTAAGTCATATTCATGCAACCACTCAACAATATCTTGAGGGAAAGTGCCTTTAATTGCGGGATCTAAAAATGAACGATTAAAGAATCCATCAACAAATTTGGCTGCTTTAACATCTGCTGGATTTGTCTCATCTTTTGGATACGTTGGCATTAAATTTAAAATAATCCCAATTGTGCCACCTAAATTGAGTGAATGATACTTTTCAACTGCTTTAGCACTTGCCAATGCTTCATGATAAGCCACCTGGACACCATGCTTTAAATTACGTTCATCAGGTAAATGCCATCCATATAAATACCCACCCTCAACTGGAACAATCGGTTCATTTTGAGTAAACCATTTTTTAACGCGATCGCCAAATAATTTAAAACAAGTTTCTGCATAGTCCGTATACAAGTCTACAACTTCACGATTTAACCAACCACCATTTTCTTGTAACACCATTGGCATATCAAAATGGTAAAGGTTCATAAAAGGTTCAATTCCAGCGGCAATTAAATCATCTATTAAATGGTTATAAAAGGTAACAGCTTCAGGATTAACCTCTCCAGTGAATGGATTTGGAATCAAACGTGACCACTGAATTGAAGTCCGATATGAATTATGACCTGTTTGTTTCATCAAAGAGATATCTTCTTGGTATTTTTGATAAACCCTTGATGTATTTTCGGGTCCAACCTGATTAAAGAACTTTTCAGGGCTTGCTTGATACCAAGCATCCCAAATATTATCAGCTTTTCCATCTCCTGAAACACGACCTTCAGATTGTGGTCCACTCGCAGCTGACCCCCACCAGAAATCTTTTGGAAATTCATATTTAACCATAGTAAACTCCTTTATTTAACACAAAATCTCTTTACAGAATAACGTAAAGAGATTCGCTTTTATTTTATTTTTTTGCTGCTTCAGCTTCTGCTTCAGCTTTTTCAATTTGTTTTGTTGCTAAGATAACGAATGGTGCGTAAATTAACGCTGAGATAACCACATTAACTGCGGCTAAAACCCCACCAGCTAAACTCTTAGTTGCCAAAATCCCGCCAATTACTGGTGGTGTAACCCATGGGGGCATTACCGTTGCTGCTGGCACAATTCCAGTGGCGGTTGCAATATACGCAACAGTCACAAGTACCATTGGTGTCAAAATAAATGGTACGAACATAATTGGATTCAACACAATTGGAAGTCCAAACATCATTGGTTCATTGATATTGAAAATACCAGGAGCTGCTGATAGTGATCCAATCATTTTGTAAGGTTTATTTTTACGACCAACAATGAAGATGGCAATAATCAAACCAATAGTTGCACCAGTTCCACCTAAGTTAACAAATGAATCGAAGAAAGGTTTGTTAACGATAAAAGGAATTGTTTTACCTTCACTAAGTGCTTTAACGTTAGCTGCAATAGCAGGTGCGTTAATTGTTTGCATTAATGGATCAATCATATTAGCTCCATGTAAACCAAAGAACCATAAGAATGGTGCAATAAATGCTAATAATAATGCTGATGGATATGAATTTGCCAAGCCCATAAATGGTTCTTGAACAAGTTTGTAGAATGATGCAATAATATCAGTTACGCCGAATCCTTGGAATAATGTATTGATAAAGGCAAAGATTGTAACAACAATCATTGCTGGAAATAATGAAGCGAATGCTTTTGCAACAGCAGGTGGAACACCATCAGGCATGTTAACGATTAAATGTTTGTTACCACTTAAACGTTGGAATAATTCTGCTGAAACCAAACCGACAACAAGTGCAACGAATAATCCTACTGAAGACATCCCAGCTAATTGCAAACCACCTAAAGCGAAGAATGAAGCAACTGATACTGTACCAGCAGCCATACCATCTTTACCATATGATTTTGCAACGTTATGAGCTACTAAGAATGCAACGAATAATGACATAATACCAAAACTAGCATTCCAAACGCCTGCTCCTACACCCTTCCAGATTGGAACATCGTTAACTATTTTAGGAAATAGTCCGTCCATAAAATTTGAAAAACCTGGAATTGGTAAGTTATTAATTAATGTTCCCAGAGCACCTAAAATCATAAGTGGCATAATAACAACGAATGCATCTCGAATTGCCACCAAATGTCTTTGTGCCCCAATTTTTGAAGCTACTGGAATAAAGTGAATATCCATCCATTTTATAAATTTGTCCATGAGTAGTTCCTCCTTAAAGTTTAGTACTTATCCTATTTTTTTGTATAGATCTACTACCTCACCAGCTAAGTCTCTAAATGTAATCGCATTCATTAAATGATCTTGTCCATGAACCATTAATAAACTAACTGGTACCGGATCCCCTGAAGCTTCTTGCGTTAACATGGCTGTTTGAGAATGATGTGCTTCAATGAGTGATTTGTCAGCATCAGCTAACTTAGCAGCTGCGGTTTCAAAATCGCCTTTTTTAGCGGCGTGAATTGCTTCCATAGAATCACTTTTAGCGTTTCCACCATTAACAATCAGCCCCATGATTGTTTGCATTTGTGCATCATTTTCGTTCATATCTGATTACCCCTTTTATTTTTTATTTAATTAAGCTTTTAGCTGTTGCAAGAACTTTTTCGCCATTCATCATGCCGTAATCTTGCATATTGATAACTTCTACCGGAATATTTTTGTCAGCAACCTTTTTTTCAAATTCATCTTTCATAAAACGAACTTGTGGGCCTAACATTAAAATATCAACTGGTTTTGATTCAAGCATTGAATCTGCCTCTGAAGCACCAACTGCAAAGATTTCTGAATCATAGTTCTCTGCTTCTGCAGCCTTTTGCATTTTTGACACCAATAAACTTGTACTCATACCCGCTGAACAAACTAACATAATCGTTTTCATAATTTGCCACTCCTTTTTCTATTTATACTCTTATATACGCAAGTTCCATGCCAAAAATAAAGACCATCGAAAAGGCTTTAAGAAAGCGCTTTCGATGGTCTTTTATTTTATTTGCACACTACTAGTCACTATTACACACTGACTTTATTCAACGTATTACCCATAAAAATTTGGACAATATAGGCAACTTCATCATCTGAAATCTTAATATTATACATTTTTTCAACAATAATCAGGGCCGTTTTAACTATTTCCATCTGTAAATGATTCTCAGCTGAAAATTCTTGGACATTCTTAAACGGTTTAATTGATTGATTTTTCAATCTTGAATCTACTAGAAATGCTAGATGCATCATGATCCCTACGATAATCTCTGGATCAAGAACAATCTGTAAATCTGATTAAATTTTAATAATCATGGTTTGAATAGTATGAATTAAATCTGGGACAGAATTAACTGAATTAATACTACCTTCCAATGCATTAATTGTTTCTCGCGTTAAGTCGTTATCAGACAACATCCGCTGCAAAACTTGTAAGGTTTCATCATTAAAGATATCTAAAGCAGAAAAGAATGGCACTCTTTGGTAAGAAACCTCGACGGTACCAACAATTGCCTTCACATCATAATCGCGCATTAATGTATTAATGTGCTTTTTAAATGCATCTTTTTCTAAATATTGCATCCGAATTACTTTAACTTCGTCTTCGTTTACAATTGGCATAATACGATCATATAATCTTGCGGCGACACCTTCGCCGGTAAAACAAGCTACGATAACTGCTTTTTTCCTAGGATGCATATGGAAAAACTGCTCTTTTACAGACGATTCAAAAATATGTTGTGCATTTGCGTAAATATCTTCTAGTTCACGACCGGCAATCGCAATTCTTAATGATTCAAGCACAACTAACGTACTCGTCATTGAAACAGCTCGAATATTAATCCCTGTTTCTTCACCTAACATTGATGCAAAACTAGTTAAAGAGCCCATGTCAGTTAAAAGTAATAACCCTTTTTTCAATTGTTCCTGACTATCCAGTACATAATCTCGTACTTGATCATAAATTTCCGAAACATTTACATCAAGTGGCATATTAATTGCTTTTCCCTTTGTTGTACCAAGTAATTCTTGTGCTGTCTGTAACATAGAAGAAGCCGTTGATGCCCCGTGCATTAGCACGATGATACCGACTTTAATTTCATTTTGTTGTTTCTTAACACTTAAATCAGAGCTCAAAAACATTGTAATAAATCCAATTTCATCTAATGGAATTTCAATATCAAATTCATGTTCAATTTTATCTGCCATTTCCAGTGCAACACGAAAGGCTTTTGGATTTTTTTGTCGTAAATTATTTAAATCAGGATGAATAATTGCGACATTTTTCCTGATTCTTTCAATAGCACTAACAAGGTGTAATCCAAATGCAAATCGTGCATTTTCATTATATTTTTGCCCTAATTTATTCTGGGCTAAGTCATAAACTTCATTGGTAACCGTCCAAATATCATCTGGTAGTAACTCTTTTCGAACGCCTTCACCCGATAATTGTTCAATGTAATCTTTAAAATAACCTTTATCATCTGAATCGATTAACGTTTTAAGATTTAGTGATTTAAAATTCTGTTTATCAGTTTCACTCACTTTTTTATCAATTGTTTCATAAACCGTTGGTTTTTGATCGTTTTTTTCTACCGTTTCGCTATTTTTAAAAGTCACAACTTTTGTATTTTTTTCATTTGTTCGTTTCGCTAAACGTTCCATTAAGACATCAATTTTTTTATATTTGGATTTACCTTCCAAACGTCCTTTTTGAACATTCAATGGTAAGTCTTTTAATCTGATATATAACGAAGCCGTTTCATGCGTTCTAAAATACAAGAAGGCCTTTGCACAAACAACTTTAATATCCCTCTGAATTTGACCAATATTTGCTTCAGGCTCGTATAACATTAATGCAAGCATCGCATCTCGCTCAACAATAATATCTTGGCTCAATCTACCGACTTCTTGTTCAAAAAAATTCATGACTATCCCATAACGTTCATCAATTGTTCGTTTTGAGATAGGCGGTAATGTAATTGCCATTGGAATACGTCGATTAAATGTGCTCAAAAAATTTTCTGACGTTTCAGTCGTTGCCCCAATAATCTGTACACTCGCTTCTTTAGTAATTGAAGACTCTCCTAAAGGCCGATAAAACCCCTTATCAATAAAGGTAAAGAGCATTTCTTGTCCCTCAGGAGGTAATCGATGAATTTCATCTAAGAATAAAATACCACCGTTAGCTTTATCCATTAATCCTTTTTTATCTTGATCAGCACCTGTGTAGGCCCCTTTTTTAACACCAAATATATGCGCAAAAAGTAACTGTGGATTATTCGCATAATCCGCACAATTAAACCGGATAAAAGGCGCATCAGCCTTCACCATTTCTGATTCTAATGCAAACTGATACATACATTCAGCAAACAAAGATTTACCCGTTCCCGTTTCACCAAAAATAATTGTGTGTAGTCCTCTTGGTGGATATAAAATGGCTGCTTCGGCTTGTTGGATCATAACCTTTAATGAATCATTAGACCCGATTAACTTTTTGAAACTCATCTCTTTAACACTTTTATCATTAATTTCTTTTTGACGTGTTTCTTTTTCTTCAAGTGATGCCCACTGATAGAGAACAGGGCGCCCATCACTTTTTGTAACGTCACCATTTTTATATAAATCATTCAAATAACGACTCACATTTGCGCGATTGCAATTAAGCTCGTCTGCAATCTGTGTCGCATCCATCGCTATTTCCTTATTTTTTAAAAGATTATAAATATCATTTTTTCGATCTCCCAAGTTATCACTACTCCCTTACACGCTAAAAGAAAACGCTTACCACTAGTATACCGCAATCTTTTTTACATTTACACACTAATATTTGCTGGCTTACTTTTCTCCTTTTACACAGAAAATCATAACCTAAATAAAAAATCTTACTTTTCAGTAAGATTTTTTATTTACTCTGTAAATATTTTTTTAATTCTACAACACGACTAGCAAGTTCTTTTCCCATATCAGTTTCAGCAATTGTTTGTCTTTTAACTTCACTATCAATAATTCGTTTCACTGAAATAATATCTGTCCCATTTTCAATTGAATCCCACTTAGACGTAAAGGGTTGGTGAGCAACTAATTGTAAGCCATATGAATTAGAGAGCAGCGTATATCCACCAATTCCAGTAGTTGATTGGTAAGCTTTTGAGAAACCACCATCAATCACAATCATCTTTTTATTGGCCATAACCGGCTTGTGCCCACGCTTAACTGGTGTATGCCCATTAATTATTTTACCGTTATCTGGATTAAGCCCGAATTCTTCTAATATATGACGACAAAATGCTTCATCATGTCGTAATTTGTAATACGCATTTGGTATCTCAACTTGAACTTCTTCATCATTAATAAAGTAACGTTCAAAAGTTTTCATCGCATGTTTCCCAAATAAAGGCGATTTGGGTCCTTGCCATAAATACCAAAGTAAATCAGTTTCAAGGTCAGTAGATTTTTTAGGTTTAGCATAGCTTTTACGTAAATTATCTTCAAAAAAAGCTAATAATTCTGGTCCTGCATATGCTTTCCCTTTTAGCTCAAAGCCCTCCAATTTACCTTCTTGTGTAACTGGAATACAGCCGTGAACTAACAAGTTCCCATTATATCGTTTAAACATACTACCACGTGCCATCATAAAATCTAGATGTTCTCGTAATTTAGTCGCATGGATAAATGATTCTACTAATTTATCCATTATTTCTGACTCATCATCTGTTAATTTATACGGATCTGCCCAATCAACTGTTTGAAAACAAGTATCTTGTAGTGAATAATGTTTCCCATCGATTTCTATTTTTGACCCTTTGTTCCAAATCTTTTCTAAAATCGCACGATTTGCCATATCAAAATCAGGACGTCTTTTAATAATCTGTCCTTCTAATTTAAATTGAATAATAGCGATTGCCTGGTGTATTTTGGTCATTAAAAGTCGTTCGTCTTCTTTGATTTTTTCTTGTGCTGAATTAACTTTCGGTGAAAATGCTGGATTATCTTGATACGTTTTATCGGCAAATGTTGCTAAATGGCGTAAATTAATCCCATATGCATCTTCAACAATAGCTAAATTATTATATCTAGCACAAATTCGCAATAAATTAGCGATACATAAAGGCGAGCCAGCAGCACCACCTAACCATAAAATATCATGATTTCCCCATTGAATGTCAACTGAATGATAATCAAGAAGTGTCTTCATAATTTTATCTGGCGCAGGACCACGATCAAAAATATCCCCAATTACGTGTAAATGGTCAACGATTAACCTTTGAATCGTATACGCTGTAGCCGTTAAAAATGCTTCTGCTTGATTTAATTTAATTAAATTTTCTATTATACGATTATAATAATCTTTTTGATCAAGTTCATTGGAATTACTATATAATAATTCCTCTGTTATATACATAAAATCAGGTGATAGTGCCTTTCGTACCTTCGAACGGGAATATTTTGTTGCTGTCTTTTGTAACAACTCTATCATTCTGGCAATGGTATCTAAATACCACTGCTCCAATTCAGGTTGTGAAGTGAATTGTTGTTTTTTAGCAATTAGTTTTTCTTCTGGATAATAAATTAAGATTGCAAAGTCCTGTATACTCTCTTCAGTCAAACGGCCTTCAAAAATTTCTTGAATTTTTTGTTTAACATTTCCTGAACCATTTCTTAAAACATGTTGAAATGCGTTATATTCACCGTGAACATCACTAACAAAATGCTCCGTTCCTTTGGGTAGATTAAGAATGGCCTCTAAATTAATAATTTCAGTGACAATACTTTGTTTAGTCGGAAATCTTTTTTCCAATAACGTTAAATAATAGGGATTCATTTAAATGGCCTCCTTCATTTTATGATGCGCTTACAGTCACTATACCATGCCGGTTTGCCAATACCAATTACAACTTATTAAATGAGTCATATTATTATATATAAGCTTTTTTATAAACCAGCTACCTATACCAAAAAAGCAGACCAAAAGTTTTGGCCTGCTTCATTTATTCTTATTTAGTTTGAACAATTGCCGAAACTTCATTGGCTTTAACTGTCTCATTCAAATGATCAAACGTTATATTAGACACTTTATCCATATTCGTTAAAACGACCATCATCGTTGTTTCCTTACCAGCAGCTTTAATTGCGTTTAAATCAACTCGCGCAACTAAGTCACCTGGTTTAAGAGTTTCGCCTTCAGAAATAGTCACTTCAAAAGGTTTACCTTCTAATTGAACGGTATCAATTCCCATGTGTAATAGGACTTCTAATCCCGTTTCAGTCGTGATACTAATTGCATGTTTCGTTGGAAAGATACTTGCTACTTTACCAGCAACCGGTGTATAAATTTCGCCATTAGCTGGTTCGACTGCATAACCATCACCCAACATTTTTTCAGCAAAGGTAGCATCTTTAACATCCGAAATAGACATTAATTCGCCCTCTGCAACCGTATAAAACGTTTCACTACCAATAACCGTTGAATCATTATGATTAGCTGTAGCGCTTGATTTATCCGTCTCAGCCTGTAACTTTTCATTACTTAATGAAATAGAATCAGCCTTTGACTCATATAACTTACCAAGCTCGTCAGCAACAAATTGAACTTCAGTTCCAATAACGACTTGAATATTTGTTTTATCGATAACTTTAAACCCAGCAGCACCTGATGCTTTAAGTGCATCTTCATTAATATGGCTTGTATCTTTAACTTGTAGACGAAGACGGGTTGTACAATTATCAACGACTGTTAAATTATCTTTACCACCAATAGCAGCGTAAACAATTTGAGCTTGTCGTGCATATTTGTCATCCCCTAATTCAGGCGATAGTTGAATATCTTCAGTAATTGGTTCGCGACCTGGTGTCATTAAGTTAAATTTCTTAATGGCAAAATTGAATAGTGTGTAATAAATAATTGCCATCACAACACCTTGTACCAACAGCATTAGTGGCATATTAGCCATTGGTACACGTATACTCAAGACGTAATCAACTAAGCCCGCACTAAATGTAAATCCAGCTGTCCAGTGCATAAATGCGGCAAAAGCTAAAGATAACCCGGTTAATGCCGCATGAATGACGTATAAAGGCCATGCAACGAACATAAATGAAAATTCTAAAGGTTCACTCACGCCTGTGAAAAATGATGCAAATGCACCAGCTAGCATCAATGAGCCAACTTCTTTTTTACGTTCAGGTAAAGCATTTCGATAAATGGCATACGCACCAGCTGGTAGCCCAAACATCATGATTGGGAAAAATCCTGCCATGTACATACCTGTAGTTCCTTTAATTCCTGTATTACTCCAAAAGTTCCCGATATCATTAATTTTAGCAACGTCGAACCAAAATACTGAATTCAACGCTTGATGTAATCCGGTTGGAATTAAAAGCCGGTTGAAGAATCCGTATAAACCAGCTCCAACCCATCCAAGTCCAACCATAAACTTACCAAATGCAACTAACCAAGCATAAACAACTGGCCATGCAAATAATAAAGCTAAGGTAACAAAAATCATTACCAATGCTGACATAATGGGTACTAATCGTTTCCCACTAAAGAATGAAATAGCCATTGGTAACTTCACACTATGGAAACGATTATACATTGCTGCCGCAATTAATCCGGCAATAATCCCAATAAACACATTACTACTGATAGAACTAAATGCAGGATCAACATCTGTTACTTTTACTCCTAATAAAGCCGCAACCGAAGTCGGTTCCAACATTTTAACTGGAATTTCAAATGCAACAACACCAGCTAACGCAGCTGCGCCATCCTTGTTAGTCGACATTCCTAAAGCTAAACCAGCAGCAAATAATAATGCTAGATTACCTAGAATTGCGTTTCCGCCGGCCTGCATAAATGCCGCCGCAAACCAATCTTGTGGCAACCAAGTTCCAATTCCAACCAGTAATGCTGCTGCCGGTAGTACTGCGATAGGCAACATTAACGAACGTCCCATTCTCTGTAAATAACTTTTCATTTTTTATCCCCTTTTTTTCTTATAAAAACTATCATACAGGTTAGACCAAAAAAATTCAAATCAAATACAAATCAAGTGAAAAACGTGTATACAAGGCTTTAGAAAATAAATTAAACATCTATACCAATTTTATTTTTTAGACAAAAAAAAAGTTGCTTAATTATATTAAGCAACCAACTTTTTAGAAAACAAGCGTCCCCACACTAAATTTTCTCTTCGATATTCTGTGTCCTAATCAATAAACTCTTTGAATCATTTATTTACAAGACTTATTATGCCATGTAATTCCCCATAAAAAATATTAATATTTGAGGGTTAACTCGCAAATTTTGACATTTACAGCTTATTTACTGATATGACGGTCTTTTGTCCTTCTCGTAAGGGCAACTTCATTTAAAGTATTTAACGCTTTATTGTATTCAGGATTAAAATAAAAATCCATTGATGATAATTTAGCCATCGTCATTTGCATATTAATAGCTACTGACATGATATTAATCATATCTAAAATATCATGTTTCGAATAAATTTGTGCACCAACAATGACTTCAGTATCTTTCCTGTACACAACTTTTATAAGTATTTTGGAACCATTTTTAACGTAATCATATTGAATCTTATTTTCAATTGTATTGGATAGAACATCCAATCCGATATATGGTGCGTTTTCTTCAGTGACACCTGTCGTTGCTAAATAATGACCGAATAAGTTCATCCCCGCTGTTCCTTGCGTCGTTTCAACTTTAACAGGACTAAATAGACCCGTACAGTTATACGCCGCCACAATTGCACCTTTAATAGCGTTATTAACAAGAGGTTGATACTCTCGACGTTGGCTGACAGTTTGTTTAAATCCGGCATTATCACCTGCTGCATAGATGTCTTTATCACTTGTCTGCATGTAATCATTGATTTTAATGGTATTATTTTGATTAAGTTCAACAGCGTCTCTCAAAAAATCATTGTTAGGTTTTAATCCAACCGAAAAAACGACTAAATCACAGGCGATTTCTTGGTCAGTTGTCGAAACGCTAACTATTTTGTTATTCTCATCCACATTAATAGCATGAACATCATTTTTTAATACAATCTTTATCCCTTTTTCTCTTAAATCATCAATTATCCGATTACCAATTTCTTGATCTACGTACCGTGTCAAAACACCTCCCATAGCTTCAACTACTGTAACATCAACTTTTTCGCCTTTACGTCCCTCATAAATTGAGCTAGCTAATGCAAGCCCCACTAATCCTGCACCAACAATTAAAATACGCCTATTAGTTGGGCACAACTGTTCCATAGCCTTTTTTGATTCTTCTAAATTTTTATAAAAAACAACATTTTCATTATCTATCCCTTTAATATGTGGTTTAACAACCTTAGACCCATTAGCTAAAATTAATTTGTCATAGTTGCTGTAACTGTATTGTTTATCTGCATTAACAAAGTATAAACGTTTATCCTCCGTACTAACGTGCAACACTTCAGTACCAAGCATCAATTTAATACCTTCAGACTCTAACGCAGCAGGTGTCGCATAACTCGCTTCTTCTAAGTTATCAATAACCCCATCAAATAACAAATTAATTCCAGATGAGATATAGCTAACGCTATCTTTCATTTCCATAATAATTACTTCGGCATTTGGATCTGATTTTGAAATTGTTCTAGCGGCAGCTATCCCTGCGTGCGTTCCGCCGATAATGACATACTTCATTATTTTTCCTCCAAGCTTTGCGTGTTAATTTTTCTAACCTTATCAATTTCTAAAATTTCATTTACGACATCAGTAATAACTTGATCTGAACTAACACCAATTTCTGACATCACATATAATGGTGAATTAAATTGATCTTGGTTAACACCCATCCTATTTGTCACAATTAAATCATATTCTTTACCTTCTTGATAAATTTCTACTTGAGCGTTTAAAACGCTGCTTAAAACACGTTCCATAATGATTACGGTTAGTTTTTCCATAATTGGATCACGATTAATTAATAAGCCAATTTTTAAAACGTCATCAAACTCGAAGTTTAAAATATTCAAGATATATAAATACTGATTTTGTAGATAATATAAATCATCTGGCGAATTTAAGCCATCGAACTGTGTAACAGATTGATACGCCGTCAATAATTTTTGAATGATCTGCGAAAAGTCTTCTCGTTCTAATGATTTACGATTAAATTCCATAATTGTTCGATTATAACTAAAACTTTCACCTTTAAATATGGCTAATTTGCTGTATGAATTAAATAAATTATAAGAAATTTTTGAATCCCGTTTGAAGTAAGTATATTTCTCAATATCACTCCAAAAAAGACTAATTGCACTATTGATGGGTGTTTTTTTATCAATATCGTCATCTTTAATTTGAACATATAATTCAGAATCGTTTTTAATTAAATCAAATCCAATTAAAAAGTAATAGAACCCAACAGCATCTTCTTCAGAAAAGGAAAGTGAATATTTTTTTAAAAATCTAAAAAGACTTAATTTAACTTTACTGTATGCGAGATTATTTTTGATTAATTCACGAGAAATAGGCGTTAATGTCTGAACATGTTGCTCTTTATATGAATTAATTCGAATATAAATTTTAAGCCATAGAAAAACTCTAAGTTTCTCGTCGTCTTTCCATCCTAAGTCATATTGTTCATCTAAAACATTAACGTAATCGTTAATCGTCTCATTTCTAGATAAGAGTTCTTCGCGATCAGTGAATGGAACCACCCTAATGAAAAAAAGGTAATAAAAATAATTCAGTTGAATTTTAGTCCCAACTAATCGTCGATTTTTAATTTTTAGATCAAATCCTGCTAACGTTTCATTTAATTCTTTAATTCACCTTGTTATTGACGACCCACTGATATGTAATTCGTTCTCAAGATCAATTAAATTCAATGTTTCATTCGCATACAAATACATTATTATTTTGTATTTATACGATTCTCTTAAAAAATCAGTACTAATATTCGATAAATTTGTCGTACCATCTACTTCAAATTCAACGTTATTAGCGCTCACTTCAAAATGAACATGACCTGAAGCGGTAGCTTCCTCAAGCGTTATTTCAATATTTTTTAGGTACATTCGTAAAGAATTACCAGATATTTGGAGTAATTCCATTAATTTTTTCTTACTTAAATAACCACCATGTGTTTGTAATAGTTCTAGTATTTGGTTAAAAGTTCTTTCCTGCCCATCTAAAAAATCTTCCATATACATAAAAAAATCCCCAGCTTCACTTGACCACTTACCCAATACGATTAAAAAGGCCAATTTAATTTAATTCTATTAATATGTTACCGCGAAAAGTGATAAATTGGTATTAATAATTTTATTTTTAATTTTATTTAATTTACCCCTTGCATTTTCGGTATATACTTGTTATATTAAATGAGTAACCTAATCAATAAAACTTATTCAGTACCTCCCCCAAGGACTGAATACCAAAATCAATCCCCCAATTGATTTTGACTGTTTTACCCTTTTCGACACTGTAACTTATGTTACGATGTCGTTTTTTTTTGCCTAAAAATAAGTATTTACTCTTTCAAAACCTAACTTTATCAATGCTTATACGCTAAATATACCTAACTTCTTTATTCTCTTTTATTTAACATAATTTCGTCACACTTTCTTCATAATTACTTGTTATTATATAAACATACCTTAATTAAATAACTTTTAACTTTAATTTGTTCTCCCAAACAAATTAAAATGATAATTAATTTCTTCCCGAATATTAATTATCCCTACTCCTTTTAATCCATTACCTCTCCCAGGTAGTGGATTTTTTTTATTGGCCTTGCATAATTTCAATGATTGCTTGATAGTCTGAACCTGGCGTCACTATATGAACACCATTAAAAAGGTTTGATAACGATTCAATTAAATTTTGCGAAGCTGCAATACCGACCTTACGTTCATCATTTTGCAACGCCGCTTGTTTCAATTCTGCCATAAACTTATTTGGTAGTTCAATACCCTGAACGTTATCTTGAATAAATTGAGCACGCTCAAATGAAAGTATCGGCATTACACTGATAAAAATAGGTATAGCCACTTCATTAATGGTGATCCAATCTTTTAATCGCTGAACATTTGTCATATCAAATACCGGTTGCGTGATAATATAATCTACTCCTGAATGAATTTTTCGATTAATATCTTCAAATTCAAAATCTAAATTTATCGCATTAATATTAAATGCCCCACCAACTTTAAATTGTGATTTACTATTTAATTCACGATTAGATGGCGATATTCCTTGATTCATTTTTTTAATTGTTGTAATTAATTGTTGCGATGTTAAATCATAGACATTTGTGGCACCTTGTATTTTTGTAGGATTCCCTTTAATAATCATTAAATTATTTAAACCAACAGCACTTAATCCCATTAATTTAGATTCTAATCCGACTAAGTTGTAATCCCGTGTTGTTAAATGTAGGATTACTGGAATCTGTTTTTCACTAAGTTTATATCCCAATAATATATTTGAAACGCGGGGCATCCCTAAAGGATTATCCGTAATTGATAATGCGTCAATATCTAATTTCATTAGTGCGCTAGCACCTTTAAAAAAATTATCCAGATTAAGCGTGCTTGGCGTATTCCACTCAACTAAAACCGTTTTGGTCATTTTCACTTTCTCTATAAAATTCAAAATACCTTCCTCCAAATCAAATTTCATATCACCTTACAATGTTAATTGTAAACTAACAAAACTGTCACATGCCTATGTTTTAATAAATAAAGCCGTATACTATAAATATACACACAAGATACTTTGTGTGTAACTTAATTCTACTATAAAAAAATACGATTATATTTTAGTTTAATTTTTCATCTAGATCTAACCTACTCCCCCCAGAGTCTCGAATAGATTAGTATTTTCTCACCACTACTTTTAAAAGTAGTGGTGTTTTTTTTACATTTATAGTTTTTCTTTTTAACGTCATATTTTCTTCACATTTACTTGTTAGAATAACTTCATACCTTAATTAATAACTTTTAATTTTAATTTATTTCCCCGAATAAATTAAATAAGATGATCAACTTTCCCCGAAGTTAATCACCCTTACCCTTTTCCGACATTGCCTCCCCTTGTAATGTCGGTTTTTTATTTGCGTTCTATTTCTAGTAGTTGCTTTTTCATATTAATCCCACCGCGATAACCCCCTAAGCTGCCATCTTTTCTTAAAATACGATGACAAGGTATTACAATTAATATAGGATTACGACCAACTGCACTAGCAACAGCGCGAATTGCTTTAGGATAATCAACTTCTAAAGCTAACTCAGAATACGTTCTCGTTTCACCGTATGGAATAAGTTGAAGTTGTCCCCAAATTTCTTTTTGCAGCATCGTCCCACTCAAATTAAAATCAACGGGGATCGTAAATTTTTGAATTTCATGGTCAAAATAGGCTTGTAGTTCTTCAATTATACTTTTAAAAATCTTGTCATTCTCTTCGAATTTAGTTCTTGGATAAAATATTTCAATTTCACTTCTTAACCCATTAGGCGACCCAACAAAACTCAATCCTTTATCAGTCATCCCTAGCCAAAAATAATCCGTGCCATTAAACCAATTCATTAAGTACATGTCAAAATCTCCTATTCAATCCCAGACAAATTTGCGCCATGAACTTCTGCGATATTATATACGATGATAAATGCATTTGGATCAATCGTATGCACCTTATTTAACATTTGTTGATAATTTTGATTTTCAACAATAATCATCAACATTTCTTTGCTTTCACCTGAATAACCACCTTTAGCATCAAAGATTGTTAGACCTCTATCTATAGTTGTATTAATATCTTCTTTTAATTTTTTTAATCCCTCTTCTGTACTCATCACATATAAAACTTTTTTACGGTCCAATCCCGTTTCAATATAATTCATAATTAAATACGTGATTATTAAAGAAAAAATCGCTAAAATAAATGCTTCAGAACCCGAGACAAATATATTGAAAAAACACACAATACCATCAATTATTAATAGACTGGTTGCAGGTTTAATATTGAAATATTTTTTGATTATTAGTGGTGGAACCGTTGTTCCACCACTGGATGCATCAATTCGATAGAGAATTGATATTCCCACCGCAAAAACTGCGCCACCGACAATAACAGCTAATAATCTATCCTCGACAATATTTATTTGAGGCGTAATCGCTAAAAATAACGGTAATACAAAACTACCAATCATAATTTTTTTAGTCGTTGAACGCTCTAACATAAAATAAGCCAAGATCAATAGCGCCATGTTAATGCTCAATAATACAATCGAAACGTTCCAATTAAAAGCTGTTTCTAAAAGGATTGCAATACCAGTTGCACCACCAACCGCAACTTCTTGTGGTGCGTAGAAAAAATTAATACTTATTGCAATCATTTCTAACCCAATTAACATTAATAAAAATTGAATAACTTGTGGTTTCATCCTATTTATCATAAAGGCCCTCTTTCTGTTCTAAATTTGTAACCCCTTACTATTTAGCATACCGAATTTTATATCATAAAACAAATTTTCGATTTATGGCACAAAAAAAGCATCTCTAAACAGAGATGCTTTTACTACTTTATTCGAAACTTTCAGTTGTCATTGAAGCTTTGTATAAATCAATAACATCATTTACTGACATATCAACATAAACAGCACTATCTAATTTTCCAACTCTAACAGCTGATTCAGCCATTACTTTAAAGTTTGTTTCTTCATTGATGTCAACACCGGGTAACGTTGTTGGTACACCTAACGATTTAACCCAGTCATAAACTGATTGAATAGCTTTATCAGCAACGACTTGGTCATCATCATCTTGAATATGCCAAACATTGCGACCAAATTTAGCAAACTTAGAAACCGTATCCGCAGATAAAACGAATTTCATCCAACGAGGTGTTATAATACCTAGCCCAACACCATGAGTAATATCGTAGTACGCTGATAACTCATGTTCAATAGAATGGGATGTCCAGCCATCTTGATAACCTAATCGCATAATACCATTTAATGCCATTGTTGATGACCACATTAAATTAGCACGAGCATCATAGTTATCAGGTTCCGCAACTGCAATTGGTGCCCATTTAATAACTGTTCGCATGATACCTTCAATCATACCGTCAGAAACATCATTATTTTTTTCTTTATCAAAGTATTGCTCTGTCAAATGAGAGAAAATATCAATTGAACCAGCAGCAGTCTGCCATTTTGAAACACTCATTGTTAATGCTGGATCCAAGAATGAAACAGCTGGTGTTTTGGGACCAAAACTACCTATTTTTTCATTTGTTTCTGGATTTGAGATAACTGATCCAGCATTCATTTCAGTACCAGTAGCTGCTAACGTTAAAATATCGACAAAAGGTAATTGATCAATTTTGAAACGTTTTGAGGGGTCTAATGATAAATCCCAAGGATCTCCTTCATAAAATGCTGCTGAAGCAATCATTTTTGAAGCATCAACAACAGAACCACCACCGACAGCTAAAATAACATCAATTTTATTTTCTTTAGCTAACTTTTGACCTTCACGAACTGAACCCACTTTAGGGTTTGGTTCGATTCCTGCTAATTCAACAACATTTAAATCACTCAAAATTTTCTTTACTTTGTCATATAAACCTGAACGTTTAATTGATCCACCACCATATGTTAATAATACATTGGGACCAAATTGTGCAACCGCATCATGTAATTCTGTTTCGATACGATCTGAACCAAATCGAATATCAGTTGTATTTTTAAATTGAAAATCTTTCATAAATATAATCTCCTTTGTATTTTGAAGTTATAGTCAAAGTTATTTCAAATGAACAACTACATTATAACCCCTTTAGGCGATGTCATTCCAATACAAGCCTTTACTAAAAGAAGATTCACCATTTTACTGGTGAATCTTCTATAAATATAAACGATTATTGTGTGACTCTTTTAGCTTCATCTTTTGCATGAATCATGCTTAAAATTTTTCTTGAAATTGGTCCAACAATAATTAGTTGTAACGGTACCGCAACAATAATATTGTGTCCAACAGTAGAAAGATAAGCAGACCAGAAATGAGCAGGCATACCACCTTCAATAAGTAACCCATAAAGTGACATAAAAGCGACCATTCCACAAATCATCATTCCTGAGATTGCGAGAATCATTTGCCACATTTTATCATGATTAAGAGGTAACTTATCAGCAATTGCCATCGCAATTTTACCGACAACTAAAACATCTAAGATAAAAGCAACAATAAAACCAGGAATGAATCCAAGTAATAACGTCACAAGACCTAGTTTTCCGACTAATAATAAATTGTATGCACTCATAACGAAAACCATCATCGAGCACATTAATGTTGTAAAAATAATTCCTTCTTTTGCATTTGTTGGCATATATCATTCTCCTTAATAACTTTAATAAAATATAATGTTACACAAAATAACTCACTGTCATAAGTCTTTTTTTTGAATATTAAAGCATTCTCATTGTAAGCGATTAAATCGATTGATTGTGCTACCAATTACATTACGTTATACTATATCCATAACGATTAAGGGGAGATTTCTATGTTAATTGCACTTATATTATCTTGGATTGTTGCACTTGAACACTTATTTATTATGATTCTTGAACTATTTTTCTCAACTAGTTCAATCGCTCAAAAAGCCTTTGAATTAAGACCAGAATTTTTAAATCAGAAAGAATCAAAAGTATTAATGGCTAATCAAGGGCTATACAATGGTTTTATTAGTATCGGTCTAATGATTGTACTTTTCATTCTAACTGGTGCTGCGCTTAAATCAATGTTGTTGCTTTTTACAGGATTTGTTTTTATTGCTGCTGTTTTTGGTAGTTTAACATCTGCAAAAAAAATAATTTTAGTACAAGGATTACCTGCATTACTGGCCTTTATCGCAATTACTTTAGCTTTATAGACTAACTAAAATAACGTTAATCATTAAGATTAACGTTATTTTTTTACGCTATTTAATTTTTAACGCTTCAAGTTGAACCTCAATATCAGCTAATTTAACATCAGCCTCTAAAAGAGATGCAGCAGTATAAGCACTTTCGATTAAAGCTGTATCGTACAGATGAACTTTTTTATCTGTGAATTCCATGACCATATTTAAATTCATCTTAGCACTTCCTAAATCATAAAAAGCTAACAACTCATCGGCACTATTTTCGTCAAAAGCTGCTTGGATTTTATCAAATGATGTACCAACTCCGTTATCATCAGTCCCACCAGCTGTTGTGATTGAGACACTTGCTGCAACTTGATCTAATAGTCGCTTGATACCTTCTGCAATTTCAGGAACATGCGATACAATTACAACCCCATATGTCATACTAGCACCCCCGTTTCCAGTAATGCCTCAAATAAATAGCCACTCGACATAGCTCCTGGATCAACATGACCGACAGAACGTTCTCCGAGATATGATGCACGTCCCTTTGTTGCAACAAGCTCTTTGGTTGCTTCAACATCTGCTTGTATTTTTTCAACTGTTATTTGCTTCATTTTAATATCCCCTAAAACTGGATTCCAAACATCAATCATGGTTTTAGCTCCAACATCTGAATCACCGCGTCTTTTAATACCATCTAGTCCCGCAGCTATTAATTTAGCTGGATCATTTGTTTCTTTACTTAATTTAGACATTTCAATAAAAGCCGTTCCATAAAGTGGCCCAGAAGCACCACCAACAGATTTAATAAAGGCCATTGCGACACTTTTAAATAAGTCTGATAAGGATTCAAATTTTTGATTTTTTAATAAATCTTGAATTGTTTCGGCACCACGAGCCATATTATTTCCGTGGTCTCCATCACCAATTGGTGTATCTAGCTCACTCAAATAAGCTTTATTTTCACTTATTTTCTCTGAAAAAATCTGGAACCATTCTGTTGTATTTTCAATTGTTAGCATTTTATTATCTCCTCTTACCAAGCGATTGTATCTACCGTATAATTTAAATAAGAAAGCCATTTATCATCTTCAATTTTAAATAATGTCAAAGAAATTCCAGCCATATCTAATGATGTCATATAATTACCGACCTTTGTAAATGCGACATCGACTTTTTTATTATTTAATTGATCAAGCGTATCGTTCATAAAAATATATTGTTCCATTAACGGTGTTGCTCCTAATCCGTTAACTAAAACGGCATATTTATCATCAGATTTCATATCAAATGCAACTTTTAGTTTACTTAGTAACTCTTCAACCAATTCCTTAGAAGGTTTTAATTTTTCACGACGATATCCGGGTTCACCATGAATTCCTACGCCATATTCAACTTCATCATCTGCAAGTTCAAATCCTGGTTTACCAACTTCTGGGACGGTCGCACCACTCAATGCAATCGCAATTGTTTTAATATTTGGCATCACTTTTTTAGCAAGTTCATCTATTTCATCTAATGTAGCTCCTTGATCTGCAGCAGCACCCAATATTTTATGCATGAACACTGTTCCCGCAACACCACGTTTTCCTTGTGTATATAGACTATCTTCAACTGCAATATCATCATCTACAACAATTGATTTCACTTTAATTTCATCTATTTCAGCAAATTCTTTGGCCATATCAAAATTCATGACATCGCCGGAGTAATTTTTCACAATACAGAAAACACCTTTACCGTGATTAGCAGCTTTGATTGCTTCATAAATTTGGTCTGGCGTGGGTGAAGTAAAAACTTGTCCAGCAACTGCACCTGACAACATACCGGGACCTACAAAACCAGCATGGGCAGGTTCATGTCCACTTCCACCACCACTAATGAGTCCAACTTTATCTTCCATCGATGCCACATCACTTCTAACCATAGCTTCCGTACTATCAATTTTACGTAGGTATTGTGGATAAGCCTTAACTAACCCATTAACCATTTCACTTACAATATTTTTTGGATCATTAATTATTTTTTTCATAGTATCCCCTTTTCTGTCTGTTTTAGGTACTTCTCCATTATATTGCAAACGTTTACAAATAACCAATTAAACTAGCTTTTATTAATAATTCCATGACCATTCAATTCTCAAGACACAAAAAAAGAGTTTCCAAAATCATAACGATTTTGAAAACTCTTTTTGAAAGAACTAAATAATAAATTATTTAGCTGCGCTTGTACCGAACCATTCAATACGATCTTCAACAAGATCAGTGATTGCTTTTGTACCTGGTGCAAATAATTTACGAGGGTCATAACCTTTACCTTGTTGGTCTTTACCTTCTTCAATATATTTACGAGTAGCAGCAGCGAATACTAATTGACATTCAGTATTAACGTTGATTTTTGAAACACCCATTTTAATAGCTTTTTGGATTTGGTCTTTAGGAATACCTGAACCACCATGTAATACAAGTGGTTGTTCGATTACAGCAGCTAATTCAGCTAAGCGATCGAAGTTTAAACCAGTCCAGTTAGCTGGGTATTGGCCATGAATATTACCAATTCCACAAGCTAAGTAGTCGATTCCTGTTGCAGCAAGTTCTTTAGCTTCGTTAACGTCAGCTAATTCACCAGCTCCGACAATTCCATCTTCTTCTCCACCAATTGAACCAACTTCTGCTTCAACTGAGATACCTTTAGCATGTGCTAAAGCAACGATTTCTTTTGTTTTTTCTAAGTTTTCTGCAAATGGTAAATCATGACCATCAAACATAACTGAGTTGTAACCAACTTCGATACATTCTTTAGCAGCTTCAAAATCACCATGATCTAAATGCATAACAACGGGAACAGTGATACCCATTGATTTAATAGTGTCTTGAACAAGGTGTAAAGCTAATTCATATCCACCCATATATTTTGCAGCACCCATTGATGTTTGGATTAAAACTGGAACACCTTTTTCTTGGGCTGCAGCAAGAATACCGCGAGTCCATTCTAAGTTGTTTGTGTTAAAAGCACCAACAGCGTAATGACCTTCACGAGCAGCGTTAAACATACTTGTACCATTTACTAATGACATTTGAAGTCCTCCTAGATAAATTACAATACGTCTGTATTGCATTTTTTAATACAGGTACATTTTAGCACATTTAATCATCAGATAAAACTTTCATTTTTTAAATAAAACTAATTATCAATAATTTTAATATAAAGGCAACCGTTCATCATTGATTTAACAGACTTACACACTAACATCTTCAAATTTAAATTCATTGATATTAATTAAACCCATATCAGTTATTTTCAATTCCGGTATCACCGCTAACGACATAAAGCTTAATGTCATCACAGGATCCACCGTATCATTAATGCCGAGCTCTCTATAAGCAACTTTATTAAATAGTTCAAGCTGTTCTGATATCCATTCTCCAGATTGGTCACTCATCAATCCGCCAATTGGCAATGGAATTGATATTAAAACTTTGTTATCTTTTGTCAGGACCATCCCACCTTGAATATCTTTCAAAGTCTCAATTGCCAACGCCATATCTTGATCATTAGTTCCTGTTGTAATTAAATTATGTGAATCATGTGCAATAGAAATAGCAATTGCCCCATGTTTAATACCGTAATCTTTCAAGACACCCGTGAAAATATTTCCCGTTTCATGGTGCCGTTCAATAACTGAAATTTTAGAAACTGGAATACTTGAATCGTAGATAAAATTACCTAGTTCATCACGACTAACATTAATTTCTCTATCTATTGTAATTGCTTCGTTAGGAATTACTTCAATTGCATGAACTCTATTACTTGTTAGAGGCAGAACTAATTTTTCTTGACTAAAGTTAGCTAAATGGACTGACGATTGGACACTATCAATTGTATAGCTTTTAGTTTCTAGTAAATATTTTCCCTCTTCAGCAACTTTTTCACCAGCAATATAGACACTTGAAATTAGCATATCCGTTAAATCACTAATAATTGTTAAGTCTGCTCTAAGTCCAGGTGCAATAGCACCTCTATCTTTAAGCTCACAACACTCAGCGGTATTAAGTGTCGCCATTTGAATGGCAACTAAAGGATCTATACCTTCTTCGATACAAATTTTCAAACTATTATCTAAATGACCCTTTTCAATAATTGTTTTCGCTTGGACATCATCTCCACATAGAATGGCCCTTCTAGAATTAGTGGTTGTGACACCTTTTAATAGTGTTCTTAAATTATGCGTGACAGATCCTTCACGTAGGAAGACGTACATACCACGGCTTAATCGATTTTGCATTTCTTCAAGGGTTGAGCATTCATGATCATTTTGAATTCCTGCGGCAATATAGGCATTTAAATCTTTGTCATAAACTTGAGGACTATGCCCATCAATTCGTTTATTTAAATTTTTTGCGACCAGTAATTTATCTAAAATATCACTCTCAGCATTAATCACACCAGGGAAATCCATAAATTCAGCTAAGCCACTTGTCTCATTATTCGTGAGTGGTTTAATCATGTCTTTGGCCGAAATAACCGCTCCAGAATTTTCCATTTTTGTTGCTGGAACGCATGAAGGCAGCATGTATTGGATATTAAGGGCTGTTTCTTTAGCTGCATTAATCATATAGTCGAGTCCAACTAGGCCCGCTACATTCACAATTTCATGTGGATCTGCCATGACCGTTGTTGTCCCATGCGGCGTTATTAAACGGCCAAACTCTTCTGGTCCAACGTAGGCAGATTCTATATGAATATGTGGATCAATAAATCCTGGTGAAATATATTGACCATGAACATCAACCGTCTTATCCCCATCATATTGGCCACCGATTCCAGCAATAAGGCCATCAACAATTGCGACATCCCCAGTCATTACCTGTGCATTATAAACATCAATAATTTTGCCATTAGTTAAGACTAAATCAGCAGGAATTCGGCCAGCAGCAACATCAATTAACTTCTTTAAATTTTCTTTTTCCATCATAACTCCTTATCCTTTAAGAGATGATATCTTAATAATTGGATCAACTATTTCTAAAGCGACACAATCTACCATGCCTAAATCAGTAATTGCCAAATCTGGAATTGCCGTAATTGGTAAAAATGACATATAAAATATTGGATCAGGTAAATCACTACCCATTAAATTTGACCCTTTTCTTAGCGCAATTTCGCCAGTTTCAATTTCACTTGGTAATAAGTCGCTCATGATACCACCCACAGGTAATGCTAAAAATGAAATAATTTTTCCATCAATAACAACAATTTGACCACCGCCTGCTTTAATTAATTCATTTGTAGCAATCGACATATCATTTGCATTGACACCCATAACGACAATATTATTATCATCAGGTGCAGAAGATGATGCCATTGCCCCTTTTTTCAAGCCCCATCCAGATGTAAATCCAAGTGCCTGATTTCCATTTTTACCAAATCGTTCTAATACAGAAACTAAAGCGACATCTTTTTCTGGACTAGGTTGTACGATATTATTTTCTATCGTTAATTCAACATCTTTTCTTTTTCGAACAAAAGCACCCTGACTATTAATTGTTTGGACAGTTGCCATTCCTACTTTTTCATTAACTTTATATTCAAAATCTTTTTCAGAGGTTAACTCATGCTTCAACTGGCCTTTAAATAAATTACTTCTGATTGGTGCAATCAACATTTCACTTATTTTTTTATTTTTGGCAACAACTTTGCCCCGACTAATAACCATTTCTACATTAAATGAACTTGGCTGATCAACAATCAATATGTCAGCAAGTCTTCCTGGCGATACAGACCCAACTTGATCATCAATTCGATAAGCTTCAGCACTATTTATTGTTGCCATTTGAATTGCTGTAATTGGTTCTACACCTGCTTGAATAGCTAATTTAACAAGGTTATCAAGATGTCCTTTTTGTAAAATATCAGATGCAGTTACATCATCTGTACAGAAACTAACATGTCGTGCAATTGCTGGATTAACTTCAGTAACTGCTCGAATATTTTCTGCCAAGAAATGTGTAACGGATGATTCCCTGATTAAAATATTCATCCCATTCCGTGCTTTTTCAACAAGCTCCTCATGACTATAACTTTCATGATCTAAGCGAACACCACTTGCTAAATACTCATTCAATTTCAATCCGGTTGCCATTGGTGCACAACCGAAAATGGGTTGGTGATTATTTTGTGCGTGAACCAACGTTTTTAACGTATCTTCATCTTGTGTTTCAACAGCTTCTCTAACCGTTTCCCAGATACCGTAACATTCTGTCCATTTTTGAATTGTTTCTTGAACATCTGAATCGATGTTAAAAGCAATTGTTGATTTTGGAATTGTATATGGTGTCTTATATGGTGCACCCCAAAATAAATTAAGCGGTAATTTTTCTACCTCTTTAAAAACTTCTTGAACACCTTCTAGTCCGGCAACTGATATTGTTTCATCTAAACCAGAAATAATACTCGTTGTTCCAAAAGGTACAACAGCATTAGCAAAACTTGTCATACTCATTTTGCTACATTCAACGTGAATATGTCCGTCAATTAATCCTGGCGTTATATACTTTCCAGTTGCATCTATATGTTCCGTATCATTGCCGATATAAGCTTCAATATTACCTATCGCAACAATTTTCTCTTTATAGATAGCTACATTTGCTTGATAAATCTCACTTGTCATAACATTAACTAACTTGCCATTTTCGATTACTAAATCTGCAGGAATTTTTGCTGCACCTGCAGAAATATAGTCTTTTAACTGTGCTAACGTCTGTGTCATTTAGTTATCCACCCATCAATTTTATATGTTATTGAAGAATATTTAATACGTAAAGTAAGAATAGGAATACAAAGAACAAGATATACATTACAGGCCCGATTTCTTTTCTACGACCTGCTGCCATCATTGTAATTGGGTATAATACGAAACCAAAGGCAATACCATACGAGATGTTGTAAGTTAAAGGCATTCCGACAACCATTAAAAATGCTGGTACTGCTACTTCAAATCGACCCCAATCAATACCCTTTAATGATTGTGCCATTAAAATACCAACAACGATTAAAACGGGCGCCGTCACTTGTGATGTCACAACTGTCAGAAGTGGTGAAAAGAATAAACTTAGAACGAACATAAACCCGACAACTAATGATGTCAGTCCAGTTCTTCCCCCAACTGCAATTCCAGCTGATGATTCAACATAAGCAGCAGTTGGTGTTGTTCCCAGAACAGATCCGGCTAACATTGAAGCAGAATCAGATAATAACGCGCGACCAACTCGTGGCATTTTATTATTTTTCATAAATCCTGCTTGAGTAGCTAACCCGATTAAAGTTCCCGCCGTATCGAAAAAGGCTACCATCAAGAATATTAAAACAACAGACCAAAGTTGAAGTGAGTTAATTTTATGTAAATTTTCAACCCCTACTCCAAATGTTGGTGCCAAACTTGGAACAGAAGAAATAATATGTGTTGGTAATTTGATAAGTCCCATAACTAACCCTAAAATAGTTGTCGCAACCATTCCAATAAAGATTGAGCCAGGAATTTTTTTAGCCATTAAGATAACAATCACAACGAGTCCAAAAATTGTCAGCCATGTAGTTGGCACCGTTAGTGAACCAATCGCGACCAATGTTGATTGGTTTCCAATGATAAGTCCACCTTCTTGTAATCCAACAAAAGCGATAAACAACCCAATACCTGCGGCCATTGCTAATTTTAAGTCATGTGGAATTGCATCTATCACAATTTCACGAATTTTAAAGAACGTAATAAGCATAAAGATAATTGAGGCAACCACAACACCGGCCATTGCCGTTTGCCATGGAATACCCATTCCAATAACAACTGAATAAGTAAAGAATGCATTGTCACCTAATCCTGGAGCAATTGCGATAGGATAATTAGCTAAGAATGCCATCAAGAAACAACCGAACGCGGCAGATATTGCTGTTGCTGTAAACACAGCTCCTTTGTCCATACCCGCAGCGCCCAAAACTTGAGGATTAACGAATAATATATAAGCCATAGATACGAAAGTTGTTAATCCAGCCATTGATTCACGTTTAACCGTTGAACCTGACTCATTAATATGAAATAACCGATCAAAAATACCTGATTTTCCCTCTGTATTATTCATGCAATATAATCTCCCTATGTTGTGATTTTTTATATTATGTACAGTATATTACGCGAATTAAATAAAAAATCAATACAAAATACGCACTTTTGTAGATTTATTAACATTTAAAGTTCGTGTTTTGACTATTTTCAAAAATAAAAAAACTGTTAAAAAGGTTTTAACAACCAATCTAACAGTTTTTAAGTGCTAACTAACTTTTATATTTTTTTAATTTCCGTAAGGATTATCGATTAATTTAGTACGTTTAACTTCATCAATATTATGCGTTCCAGTTAATTGCATTGTTAATTCTAATTCATGTTGGAAGTAATTAAAGACATTTTGAACACCTTTATGACCACCAAGTGCCAAGCCATAAACAACTGGGCGACCGATTGCAACTAAGTCTGCACCACTTGCTAAGGCTTTATAAACATGAGCTCCACGTCTTACACCACTATCAAAGACAACAGGCACACGCTTATCAACAGTTTCTGCTACTTCTTGAAGTGCATCAAATGCAGCGATTCCGCCATCAATTTGACGACCACCATGATTTGAAACCCAGACGCCACCAGCACCTGAATTAATTGCAACACTTGCATCTTCTCCACCTTGGATTCCTTTAACAAAGACAGGTAAACCTGAATATTCTGCTAAGAATTCAACATCTTTTGGACTTAAGCGTTGCTTTGCTGAACCATAAACAGCATCCATTGTTTGACCAACACCACTTTGATAAGCTTGAACAATTGGCATTGCTAGTGGGAAAGTGAATCCATTACGTTTATCTGTTTCACGATTACCACCAACAGTTGCATCAGCAGTTAAAACAATTGCTTTAACCCCATTAGCTTTTGCTTCATCCATAATATTACGATTAATACCATCGTCTTTACTCATATAGAATTGGAACCATTGTGGTTGACCATTAGCTTGACTTGATATTTCTTTAAATGATTTCGTTGCAAATGAACTTGCTGTGTAGATTGAACCATAATCTGAAACACCCTTAGCGCTATCAATTTCACCTTTAACATGAGCTAATGCATGTGCAGCAACTGGTGCCATAATAATAGGCGATGTGATTTCATCTCCGAAAATAGTTGTTTTTGTATCGGGATGATCAATTTCTTGTAACACTCTAGGTCTAATTAGTTTATGATTAAATGCCTTTATATTTTCTTCTAAAGTATACAAATCTCCAGCTCCACTAGAGATATAACCAAATCCACCCTTTGGAATAATCTTTTCTGCATCTTTTTCTAAATCAAAAGCATTAATAACGGTAATATCTTTTTCTAAATCGCTTGTAATGTAATCTGTCATATTAAACTCCCCTTTTATGTTGCACCCAACTTATCTTGTCTAAATAATAGCACTGAATAAAGCATTGTGCAAGCGTTTGCACACATAACTACTAATATTTTTTTATCTATAAATATTAACTACTACTAACACTATTCTATTAATTAAAAATGAGATAATTCACCATTTAATTAGGTAAATTATCTCATTCCATTTAAAGCTAAATATCGTTACGTCTATAGTCCATTAGTCCATGACTAATTTCAGCTGTTTGCCCATATACCTTCGTATAAAGTTGGTATAATTTTCCCTATCTCATCCCTATAAATAATTCAATTTTCCTCTAAAATCTTCAATACTTTGGTACCCTTTTTCTGCCATAATTTCTTCTAGCTCAGTTGTTAGTCGTTCAAAAACAGCGGGTCCTTCAACCATCAACGCTGTTCCAACTTGCACCATACTTGCTCCACATAGAATATGTTCAAAAACATCTTTACCAGTTTGAATGCCACCAGTTCCGATTACTTGAATATTCTTATTTAATCGTTGATAGAACGCATGTACATTAGCTAAAGCAGTCGGCTTAACATATTCGCCGCCAATACCACCAAAACCTTGCTTGGGTTTAATAACGACCGTTTCTGTATCATCATTAATATATAGTCCATTCCCAATACTATTGATACTATTGACATAAGACAATGGATATTTATTTAAAATAGCAGCCATTTGATCAAAATGAATAATATCAAAGTACGGTGGTAATTTAACTCCTAACGGTTTGTGATAACTATTAAAAACAGCTTTTAATATCGCATCAACTGTTTCAAAGTCATAACCCGTTTGGGGCTTTCCTGGTACATTAGGACAAGATAAATTTAATTCAACAATTCCTGCAAAATCTGAATCTGTTACTTTTTGAAGTAACTCGAGATCTTCCGCTAGATTAAAACCCGTAATTGATAAAAAGTATGTTTTACCAGGATGGTTTATCTGATTTTGAGAGACAAAATCTAAATAGTAATCAACGCCATTATTTGGTAAGCCCATTGAATTAATACTACCGAATTCTGTTTCAAAATAACGAGGTTCTGGATTACCCTTACGTGGTTGAAGCGTGCCACTCTTCGTTACAAAAGTTGCCGCCTTAGAACTTTCGACGGCAAGTAATTCGTCGCTATCCATACAATAAACACCCGATGCATTCATCATACAATTATCAAAATTTGAACCCGCTAAAGTCGTTGCTGTTGAAATCAAAAAAATCCCTCCTTCATATTGATACTAGTATACCTTATCAAAATTCAAATTGTTACTTTTTTCACAAAAAAAGACAGCGATATCATTCGCTGTCTTAAACGTTTTATTTTAAAATAATTTGGTAAGCATATCGTGCTGAGTTAACGCCATCTTCCATATGAATGATACCTTTATAATCAAATCCATTTGAGGTAATGACATGTTGCATCCCTTTATTTTCAGGATGTGTATCAACGCGAACATCTTTGTAACCCAATGATCTCGCAATTGTTAATAAGCCTGAAATCATTTTTTCTGATAAACGTTGACCTCTAAATTTTGAAGAAACAGCAACTCGATGAATAGCCGAATAACGTGCTTGTGGGCCATTAATCCATTCGCCATCTTCAATGTTAAGATACATAGGATCTATTCCTAGCCAAAGTGCAGCAGTTCCTGCGATTTCATCTCCAACCATTAAGACATAAGTCAATTGATCTTTAATATCTTGTTCTAAATGGTTCGCCGCCGGGTAAGCACCTTGCCATTGGTCAATTCCCTGTTCTTTAAGGTAAGCTTTTGCTTCCTCAATAATTCCTGTAATTGCTGGTAAGTCTTCTGGCGTTGCCAGTCTTAAGTAAGATACAGTCACTGTTACACATCCTTTATTATGCTTAATCTATTCGTATAAATACGATTGAAAAATTATTATATCGCATAATTTATCAATATACAATAAAAATACCCTTTAAAATTTACTATAAAAAACCTCTATTATTGAATTAAAATTCAATAATAGAGGTTTAACTTAATAATAAATTATTTCAGACATTTAACCTATGCTACAGCTAAGAATAACCCTGCGGCAATCACTGCGCCAGCAAATGGTCCGAAAATTGGTACCCAACTATATGACCAATCTGATCCACCTTTGTTCGCAATTGGTAAAATAGCATGTGCAATACGAGGACCTAAATCACGGGCCGGATTAATTGCATAACCAGTTGTCCCACCAAGTGAAAGACCAATACCAACAATTAAGATACCAACAACGACTGGTGTTAAACCATCTGTAAAGTTACCTTTTGTGAATGCTAGCAAACTAAAGATTAAGACAAATGTCCCAATTAATTCACTTAAAAAGTTATATAGATTACTTTTTATTGCAGGAGCAGTTGCGAATGATCCAAATATTGCATCAGAATCTTTCGTCTCTTTCCAATGTGGCATGTATTGAACCCATACCAGAAAAGCACCAACGATACCACCAGCAACCTGGACAACCATATATGGTAATACAGAAGACCAAGCAATCTTACCAACAATTGCCATTGCCAAAGTTACAGCTGGATTCAAATGTCCTGGTCCCATAAAGGCTGACGCATAGACACCCAAGGTTACGGCAATTCCCCAACCTAATGTGATTGCAATCCAACCAGCACCTTCAGCTTTTGACTTACGTAACGAAACACCAGCAACAACCCCATTACCTAATAATACTAAAATCATTGTGCCTAAAAATTCACCCAAAAGTTGCGTCATAAGACTTGTTGTCATCACACTCACCCCTATTTTTGATGGTTATTTTAAGTAATTCATATCTGATTCTGCAATTGTTGCATCTAAATCTGCAGTTTGTTTTGCTTTTTCTTCTTTAGTCCAGCTATAGTAACTTGCCATTTCGTTAATTACGCCAACTTTAACAGCATCTAATGTATCGCGATGGAAAAGAATATGGTTAGTACGACGCATTAAGTAATCAGTTGGTGTTAACGTCATTTCTTCTTCCATTGAATAGTGAAGACTAGCTGTTTCACCTAAAGAAAGTCCTTCTGCTGCTTTAACGTGAGTCATTTGACTAAATACACGTGCTGCATTTGAACCAAATAAGTTAGCAAATACTGTAGCTTCTTCTTCAGTCAACCCATTGTCCATTCCTTGTTTTGCGAAGAAACTAATTGTTGCTTCAACGTTGTTAGGATCAATATCACCACCTGAAACAGGTAAGTTTTTAGAATCAATCGCATTGAATTCTTGACTATAATTATCTTTCAATAATTTTGTAATTGCAGCCATGGCACCGGCAGCCATCTTACGGTAATCTGTAATTTTACCACCAGCTAATGTTAATAAGCCATCTTTTGAAATAGTCAATGAACTTCCACGTGAAACTTGTGATGCACTTGTCTTATCTTCAGAAAGTGTACTTTCCAAATCATTCAAGACATCTTCAACATCTGTTTTAGTTACTTCATCTTTTTCAAAACGTTCAATAACGTTAATAACATCATTGAAACTCTTCTCACTAATTTTACCTGAGTTTCCACCATTGTAATCTGAACTTCCGTTTGATGAAATCAATGGACGTAATCCAGCCCAACTTGATTCAATATCACTAATTTTGACATTAGCTGTTGGGAAACGTTCGTTAATAATATCAAGTAAGTAATCAGCATCTTCTTGTTCAACACGAGGATGTTCAAAATCACCATGGAAATCAGTATCTGTTGTTCCAAAATATGTTTTATCTTCTCTTGGCACAACGAAGATCATACGACCATCTTGTTTTCCAGAATCAAAGTATGTTGGTTGTGGTACATTTAATTTTTTAGAATCAACAACTAAATGAACACCTTTTGTTGGGCGCATTTGTGGTACAAAATCTTCATCAGTATCCATTTTACGGATAAAATCAGACCATGGACCCGTTGTATTAATAACATATTTAGCATGAATATCAAATTCTTCGCCACTAATTAAATCTAATACATGAACACCAGTAATTTTACCGTCAGCATGCAATAAGTCTAAAGCCTTGATACGACTAACCATCAAGCCGCCATCTTCATGTGCTTTTTTGATATTTTCAATAACTAAACGTGAATCATTATTCTTAAAATCAAGGTAGACACCGCCACCCATTAATTTATCAGATTTTAATTGTGGTTCGCGTTGTAAAACTTCTGCTTTAGAAATTGTGTAGTTAACCCATTGAGGATCAACAACACCTGCCAATTGATCATATAAATTCATTGCAACTTTTACTGAGAACATATCAAAAGTTGCGCCGGGTTCATCATAAATAGGCAATAACATTGATTGTGGACGTGGAATATGTGGTGCAATATGTTGAACCACTGCACGTTCTTGAACAGTATCAGAAACAACTCCGACGTCGAATGTCTTCAAGTAACGAATACCACCATGAACTAATTTTGTTGAACGCGATGATGTTCCTTCAGCGAAATCTTGCATTTCAATTAATCCGTTATTTAAACCCATAGCACTTGCTTGAATAGCAACGCCGGCACCGGTGATACCACCACCAATTGTTAATAAATCCAATTCTTCATTCTTTAATCGTTCGATATCTTGTTTTCTTGATGTTGCTGAAAATGACATAGTTGTATCCCCCTTATTTATTGTTTTTCTTCATTGGTTTATGTTTAAATACTCGAGTTGCTTCAACCGCTTGTTGCCAACCTGCGTATAGATCTTCGCTTTCTTCCACAGGCATTGTTGGTTTAAAAATATCCCCTTCAGTATACTCAGCTTTGAGTTCTTCTAGGTCTTTCCAATAACCAACGGCTAATCCAGCTAAGAAGGCTGCTCCTAAAGCAGTTGTCTCAAGGTCATGAGCACGTTCGATAGGTGTATTTAAAATATCTGCTTGGAAATTCATCAGATAATCATTCTTAGCTGCACCACCATCAACTTTTAGTAACGGAATTTTAATTCCCGTATCTAGTTCCATTGTTTTCACAACATCTCTAGTTTGGTAAGCCAATGATTGTAACGTTGCTTTAATGAAATCTTCACGTGTTGTTCCACGAGTAATTCCAAAGACTGAACCTCGTGCATCAGGATCCCAATAAGGTGCTCCCAATCCTGTAAAGGCAGGTACAACATAAACTTCATTATCATTCGTCGATTCTTTAGCTGCTTGTTCTGTGTCTGGTGCATGTTCCACCAAGCGCATCCCGTCTCTTAACCATTGAATTGCTGAACCAGCAACGAAGATACTACCTTCCAAAGCGTAATAAACTTTACCATTAATCCCATAACCAATTGTCGTTAATAAATTATTTTTAGATAATTTAGGTTCTGTCCCTGTATTCATGACAATAAATGAACCTGTTCCATAAGTATTCTTAACCATTCCTGGTTCAAATGCCATTTGACCAAACAAAGCAGCTTGTTGATCTCCAGCCATTCCTGAAATTGGCACTTCACTACCATAAAAATGATAATCTTTCGTATGTCCGTAAACTTCAGAATTTGATTTAACTTCTGGTAACATAACTGCTGGAATATTCATAATTTTTAGAATTTCTTCATCCCACTTCAAATCATGAATGTTAAATAACATTGTCCGACTAGCATTAGAATAATCAGTTACATGTGTTTCGTCACCTGATAATTTCCATGTTAACCAAGTATCAATAGTTCCAAAAAGTAATTCGCCTTTTTCGGCTCTTTCTTGGGCGCCATCAACATGATCTAAAATCCAACGAATTTTAGTTGCTGAGAAGTAGGCATCTATCAGTAATCCTGTCTTTTCATGAATTAATTCATCATAGCCATCTTGTTTTAATTGTTCCGCAATTTCTGCCGTTTGACGTGATTGCCAAACAATTGCGTTGTAGATGGGTAATCCCGTTTTCTTATCCCAGATAACAGTTGTTTCACGTTGGTTGGTAATCCCAACTCCTGCTATTTGCTTAGGTTTAATCCCGGAATCGATAAATGTATTTGCGATTGTCGATAATACTGCGTTCCATATCTCATTTGCATTGTGCTCAACCCAGCCAGGTTGAGGAAAATATTGTGGAAATTCGCGTTGTGCATCAGAAACTTTCTGACCTTTGTGATTAAATATAATTGCTCTTGTACTTGTCGTTCCTTCATCAATAGATAAAATATATTTTTCCAAATAACTCACATTCTTTCTTTTTAATTATTTATGAAAACGCTATCATTTACCAATATGGATATTATACATCTTCAAAAATACGTTGTCAATTAGATTGCGCAAAATACATTGTTACAAAATTTGTTATTCTCCCTCGTTTTGTAAACCTTTTCTTAAAATTATGGTATATTGGGACTAGTACCAATATGATTTTAATCTAGGGAGGTTATACTTATGAAAGCATTTGGCTTTAACCAATATGGTGACGCAACCGTATTTGAGGAATTAAAAGTTAATCCAGAAGTAGCGCTTAAATCAAAACAGGTTAGGGTTTCAATCGAAGCGATTGGCATTAACCCATTTGATGCAATTTTACGTGCCGGTTATATGAAAGACGTTATGCCTTTACCATTTCCAATTGTACCTGGAGGTGACGTAACGGGTATTATTACTGAAATTGGCGATGAAGTTACTCATTTTAATATCGGTGATGCTGTTGTTGTTCATAAGGCTTTCGGTGGCTACGCAGAAGAACTTGTCGTCTTTACATCACATATTGCTAAGCGACCTGATAATATGACGATTGCTGAAGCTGCTGGGCTACCAACACCTGGTATAGCGGCATACAATATTTTGAACTTTTTTGCAAAAGCAAGGGCTGGTGAAACCATCTTTATTGAAGGCGCTTCTGGAAGTGTCGGATCGATTTTAGTGCAACTTGCTAAATTGATGGAATTAACTGTTCTCGCTAGTGGTTCAAGCACCAACGAACCCTATGTTCGTCGACTAGGTGCAGATCATTATAGCGCCTACGATAAAGAAAATCCCGCCGAAACTTTTAAAGATATGGCTGACATTGTTGTTGATGCAACTCCTGGCGGTCTTGGCAGTGAGGTAGGCGTCAAAGCATTGAAGACAAACGGCAGAATGGTATCGTTAGTTAGCGTTCCAACCGACTCTGTTCAAGCATCAAAGCCACTCGCAGATTACTACCTTGTTGAGAATGTTAAAGAGTTAAAAGATAGTGACACGCTAACTTTCTTAACAGATTTAATGATGCAAGATGAATTAGAAATTAAAATAGCAAAAAAATATCACTTTAATTTAACCGATATTATTGAAACCCATAAACAATTAAATTCACCACATAATGCAGGTAAAATGGTTATAATCGTTAAAGGAAATTAAAAGTCTAAGGAGCATTTATTATGTCAGTAAACGAAAAGTTAACACAAGATGTTTATAAAGATTTAGGTGAAGCTGTTAATTTCACCATTCTAAACTTAAATCACAAAGATCAAAAAGTTGAATTAGAAGCAGTTCAAGAGCTATCTGACCGTATTCCGGCCATCATCCGTAGTATGAACGTTCGTTATCCAAAAGCTAACTTAAAAGTTGCCTTTGGTTTTGGCTCTGATGCTTGGGATTATCTTTTCCCTGATGCTATCAAACCTGTTGAACTTACCCATTTTAAAGAAATTGTTGGGCCTAAATACACTGCCATTTCAACTCCTGGCGATTTATTCTTTCATGTTCGCGCTGGTGAAAGTGCTGTTGTCTATGAAGTTATGGCGCAATTTATGCTTTTCATTAAGGATGTCACAACTGTAGAAGATGAAACACACGGCTTCCGTTATTTTGAAGGCCGCGCCGTTATTGGTTTCATTGATGGTACTGAAAACCCAGATGTTAATGAAGCACTCGATTACGCCGTTATTGGGGGCGAAGATCCTGATTTTACAAACGGTTCTTATGCTTTTGCTCAAAAGTATATCCATAATATGGCCGCTTGGAATGCCTTAAAGACTGAAGACCAAGAAAAAGCAATTGGTCGGAAGAAAGATTCTGATTTAGAATTAACTGACGAAGAAAAATTACCAAATTCTCATAACGTTGCTTCACAAGATATGAAAGATGGCATTGAGCATAAAATTGTCCGTATGAACGTTCCCTTCTCAGAACCTGGGAAAGACATTACAGGGACATACTTCATTGGTTACGCACGTCATTTTGCAGTAACTAATCGAATGCTCATTAATATGTTCGAAAGTAAAAGTGATCGATTATTAGATTTCAGTACCGCTGAAACCGGTAATTTATTCTTTATCCCTTCAAAAACAACTTTAGAACAAATTGTGGATGGAAATCTATAACACGAAAGTCTGAGATTATTTTTTCAGATGCAGATAAAATTCTCAATTATTATCATTAGAAATCTAAATCGGTGCTTACGAATCTTTATTTTCGTAAGCACCGATTTTATTTGATATAAATCATATTTGATTACTCTTCTTACACAAAAAAAGGATATCGCTTTAACAGCGATATCCTTTAAAATATTAATTATTTTTTAATTTCAACATATTCAAGATCAAACATCTTAGCAAGATCAACAACTTGTTGTTCCTTCACGTTCATTGAAAGAACAGTATGATGACCACCACCATTTTCAATCCATGAATGAACGCCTTCTTTAAAACTTGGTTCTGGAATCCATAATTGACGAGCTACTGGCAAGTTAGGAGCTTCAACTTCTGGTTTTTGACCTTCAACAGAGTTAATTAATAATTTGTATTCAGTACCAAAGTCAGACATTGAAACAACGACACCTTTACCATTTGAACCATCAAAGATCAAACGAGCTGGATCTTCGCGGTCACCAATACCTAATGGATGTACTTCCACGCGTGGTTTTGTTGAAGCTAATGTAGGATCAACTTCTAACATATGTGAACCAAGAGTTACTTCATGACCCGCACGTAAATCATACGTGTAATCTTCCATAAATCCAGTAGCTTTATTATGTGCAAGAACCTTCATCAAACGGTCGATTGCAGCAGTCTTCCAGTCACCTTCACCAGCGAAACCATAACCTTCAGCGTTTAAACGTTGAACAGCCATACCTGGTAATTGTTTCATGCCCCAAAGATCTTCGAAGTTAGATGTGAATGCATTGTAGCCACCACGTTCCATAAATTTACGTAAAGCAATTTCAATTCTAATTTGTTCTTTAACATGGTCTTCGTAGAAGGCAGGATCGTTGTCGCCAACAACCATATCGTACATACTTTCACATTCTTTATATGTTGCATTAATTTCAGCGTCAGTTACTTCTTTCATTTCAGCAACTAAATCACCAATACCAAAGTAATCTACAGTCCAACCAAATTTGATTTGTGCTTCAACTTTATCACCATCTGTAACGGCAACATTACGCATGTTATCGCCAAAACGAGCAACTTTAATGTTGAAACTTTCACCGTAAGCAACAGCAACATCCATCCAGTCAGCAATTTGTGATTGAACTGCTTCATCTTTCCAGTAACCAACAACAACTTTATTATGTTTTTGAAGACGAGCATTGATAAAGCCGTATTCACGGTCTCCATGAGCACTTTGGTTTGTGTTCATGTAATCCATATCAATTGTTGACCAAGGAATATTTTCACCAAATTGTGTTGCTAAATGTAGCAATGGTTTTTGTAATAATTTTGTTCCACGAATCCAGTTTTTAGCAGGTGAGAAAGTATGCATCCAAGTAATCACACCAGCAACTTTGTCTTCAAAGTTAGCTTCTTTCATGATGTTAGTAATAACTTCAGCAGTTGTTGCAACTTCTTTAAAGACAATTTTGTATGGTAGTGAACCACTAGCATTTAAATTATCAATAATTTTTTCTGCATCACCTTGAACAACGTCTAAAACATCTTGACCGTATAAACCTTGACTACCGACAACGAACCAAAATTCTTTTTCACTAACTTTTAACATAATATAATTCCTCCTAATAGTTTATTATTTTTAAAAACGTGTTTTAGTGTTTAATTTGACCATAATATGCATTTTTACCATGTTTTCTTAGGAAATGCTTATCCAATAAGTATTGTGGCATGTCAATTGCATGTGGATTCAATTGCAATGTATGATAAGTCATCTTTGCAACTTCTTCTAAGACAACAGCATTATGCACAGCATCTAAAGCAGATGTACCCCATGTAAATGGACCATGATCATTAACCAAAACAGCTGGAATTTGATCAGGATCGAGTCCACGTTTTTTGAACGTTTCGACAATCACGTCACCTGTTTGTTTTTCATATTCTGTGACAACTTCAGCTTCATTCATGATACGGCTTGCTGGAACTGAGCCATAAAAGGTATCTGCATGTGTTGTACCGGCTGCTGGAATATCCAAGCCTGCTTGTGCGAATGAAACAGCCCAAGGTGAGTGAGTATGAACGACACCTTTAATATTAGGGAAGTTATTGTATAGAATGCGATGCGTTTCTGTATCGCTTGAGGGATTCATATCACCCTCAATTTTCTTACCGTCTAAATCAACAACAACCATATCTTCAGGTTTTAAATCATCGTAATCAACACCAGATGGTTTGATGACGAATAACCCTTTTTCACGATCGATTCCACTCACGTTACCCCATGTAAAGGTAATTAAGTTGTACTTAGGTAACAGCATGTTAGCATCGTACACTTCTTGTTTTAGCTTTTCTAACATATATACTAGTTCCTCTTTTCTTCCTTAATTTTTTTTATTGCCTCTGACTCAATAGACAAGCCAGCTTCGTATCTAGCTATAAATGTATTGTAACCTTCTACACCTTCAGGTTCTGGGCTTAACGTCATACTTTCTGGGTCTACAAAAACTTCATGATCTAAGAAGTCTTCTAAGCTTTGACCGTTATTATTTTTCTTAGCAAATATTGCTAAGACAGCCATTCCCCAAGGTCCACCCTCACCAGCAGTATTCATAACCGTAATTGGAATATTCAACGTATTAGCTAATACTTGTTGTCCGATTACAGCTGTTTTTAAAATACCACCTTGAGCAATCATTACATCAGTTTGGATATGTTCTTCTTGACTTAAAATATCCATTCCAATCTTAAGTGGTGCAAATGCCGCATATAATTGCGTCTTGATGAAGTTAGGTAATGTAAAGTTACTGTTAGGTGTTCGAACAAATAATGGACGACCTTCAGGCATATGTGTAATATTTTCACCTGATAAGTAACTATAATTCATTAATCCACCTGCATCGGCATCAGCATGAGTTGATTCTAAGAATAATCGTTCATACAACTGATCTGGTGTTAAATGAACACCTAGTTTTGCTGCGAACTCGCCAAAGATTGAAGCCCATGCATTAATATCTGACGAACTATTATTAACATGAACCATTGCAACTGGCGCACCACTTGGTGTTGTTACAATATCAATATCTTTGTACACTTTTTTCATAGGCTGATCTAAAACAGTCATAGAAAAAGCAGAGGTTCCAACTGAGATATTACCTGTTCTCTTACGTACACTGTTGGTCCCAACCATCCCTGTACCTGCGTCACCTTCAGGTGGTGCCATCAAGCTACCACTTTCAAGTTTGCCACTAACATCAAGTAATTTAGCTCCTGTATCTGTTAATGATCCAGCATTTTCACCAGCTCTCAAAACAGTAGGTAGGATGTCTTTAATATCCCAATCATAAGCAGAAACTTTTTCAATACCACTGAATTTATCTAATAAATCAGCTGAGTATGTGCCTGTTTTTTCATCAATTGGGAAAATACCAGAGGCATCCCCAATTCCGATAACTTTTTTACCAGATAACATATAATGAACATAACTAGCTAATGTTTCTAAATGACCAATGTCATTTACATGGGCTTCATTATTTAAAACAGCTTGATAAAGATGTGCAATACTCCAACGTTGTGGAATATTGAAGTTTAACAACTCTGTTAATTCATCAGCTGATTGTTCTGTATTATTATTTCTCCATGTTCTAAAGGGAACTAATAAATCATCAGATTTCGAAAAGACAAGGTAACCATGCATCATAGCACTGATACCAATTGAATCTATTTTTGTTAATGATTCATGGTATTTGCTTTGAACATTTGCAGCCATTTGTCTATAACTAGCTTGAATCCCCGTCCAAACTTGTTCAAGAGAATAAGTCCAAAGACCATCCTCCAATTGGTTTTCCCAATTGAAGCTCCCTGTTGCAATTGTCTTAAAATCGTCCGTAACTAAAACTGCTTTGATACGTGTTGAGCCTAATTCAATTCCAAGTGAAACTTGACCATTTTTTATTGCTTGAGATGTTTTTACTAAATCCATATCAATTACACTCCTAACGTATAGGTTACTTAATTTCTTGTACCTTCTTTTTCAATTTCTTCTAATGAGCGACCACGTGTTTCTGGAACGAAGAAACGAATGAATAGAACACCTAATAAACAAATGATTCCGAAGATTGCGAACACAGCATCTTGTGGCATTGAAGCTGTCATAATAGGGAATAATAGTCCTACTAAGAATGATCCAATCCAGTTAGCTGAAGATGCAATTCCTGAAGCACTTCCACGAACAGCTAATGGGAATAATTCACCAACTAATACCCATGTAAGTGGAGCCCATGTAAATGAGTAGAATGCAACGTAGATACATAAGAAAACAACAATCATCATAGGACTCGTATTTGGTACAACCATGTTAATGATTGTAGGTAAGATAAATGATAGTCCCATTACTAAACCGCCAAGAATTAAAAGTGTTCTACGTTTAAATTTATCTGCAATAACTAAGAATAAGAGTGAACCTAAGACAAGGATAATCCCTTGAATAATTGGCCACATTAGTGCTGAACTTGCTTCATTCCCAGTTGCTTTTTCAACAATTAAAGGAATGTAATAGAAGATTGCGTTAGCCCCTTGGAATTGTTGGAATGCAGCAACACCAACACCGGCCATAACTAAGTAACGATATTTACCTGTGAATAATTGAACCATTGATGTTTTTTCAATATGATTTTCTTCACCCGCAGTAGTTTGAATATCAGCTAATTCTTGTTCAACTTCATTAGCTGGACGAATCCAAGTTAATACTTGGCGAGCTTCATCAACTTTATTTGTTTTAACTAAGAAACGAGGTGATTCTGGTAAACGTGAAACCCCAAAGTATAAAACAACAGCTGGTACTGCTGCTAAGCCAAGCATAACGCGCCATGCCCATGCTTCAGGTAAATCTTTTAATAGAAAATCCATAATATATGAAAGTAACATTCCGGAAACAATCATTGTTTGATTAATTCCTGATAGTCGTCCTCGTAATTTAGCCGGAGACATTTCTGACATGTATGCTGGTACTAATGCTGATGAAGCACCAACTGCTAGTCCAAGGAAAATACGAACAATAATTAAATACATTTGGCCATTATTTGGTGAGAATGATGCGAGTAATGAACCAATAACGAAAATAATAGCTGACATCAAAATCATTTTACGTCGACCTAGCTTATCTGAAAGCTTACCGGCTAACGCGCCACCAAAGATGGCACCGAACATAACTCCTGAAGTAATCCAACCAACGGTTCCGGCACTATTTTGAAGAGCCCAATCTTTTTGCAAGAATGGTAAAGCCCCCGTCATAACCCCGATATCGTATCCGAACAAAATTCCTCCGAATGACCCAAAAAAGTAAATAAACTTACTAGATATTTTCTTTTCTTTTTGCATATGACACCTCCAAATTTTATTGTCCGATTGGTACGACCAACCGAAAAACCTACAGCAACCGTTTTCTGAAAACGTTTGCATTTATCAACAAGGTCATTTTCTCACATTCATTCGAACAAATCAATAGTTATTTTTATTTGTTCGAATGAATTTCAAAAAAATAAGTATTACTCAAATTTGAGTAATACTTATCATGCTTTAATTCCTATTTTTAACGCTTTCTCGAATGATTAGCTTTGCATCATATACGACAGATTTCGCCGACATTGTTTTAGAATTAATCATTTTTAATAACATCGTCGCAGCTTCTCGGCCCATTTTTTCCTTTGGATGTCTAATTGTTGTTAATTTAGGTGACATATATTTTGATAATTGATAATCATCAAAACCAACAATTGAGATATCTTCAGGAATTTTCATTCCCATCGACTTAACAATATCTATTAATTTAATGGCAAGCTGGTCATTGTAACAAACAATCGCGGTTGGATGATCCGATCTATGCAGAATCTTTTCAATTTTTTTATAGATATTTTGCATTGAATCAGCAGATTGGTACATCAATATCTCACTTTGGTATGAAATAGCTGAATGTTCCATATAAGCTTGCACGAATCCATTCATTCTTAACTGACCTTGTTTATCATCCACTTTAAAAATACCAAGTATTTTTCCATGTCCTTCATTTATCAAATGCTCTGTAGCAACCTCACTACCATTAAAATCATTTAACTCTAAGTATGGAATTTCCAAGTTTTCATAATGTGCATTAATAAAAAGGACTGGTATTTTTTGCGCCACTATCTTTTCGTATAAATCCTTATTTTTATTTATTAATGCGCTTTGTGTTGGTTCTACGATTAGTCCAGATAAATTCATTTCAAGCATTCTTAAAAGGCTATATCGTTCTTTTTCAGCATTATCAAGCGTATTACTTAGCATGATTGTATATCCCTCTTCAGAAATAATACGATCTATTCCAGTGATAATATTTGGAAAAATATAATCAGCAATATGTGTCGTCATGACACCAATTATTTTATTATTTTGTGTCACTTTTTTTACAGTATGCCAATCATTAACGAAGATACCGCCACCTTGTATTCGGTAGACATACCCTGCATTCTCTAAATCACCAATTGCTTTACGAACCGCATAACGACTAGATTCGTAAATCGACATTAACTGTGATTCAGTCATTAATTTATCGTTTACTTCATATTCACCCGCGACAATTTTCGCTTTAATTTCACGATAAACATGCTCATATTTGTTTTCCAAATCAAATCCACCACCTATTAATTCTAATTTTACCATACCCAGTATGTTAACTACGAAATTTTCATACGCTTAATATAAAAAGTAACCAACTAAAATAGTAATTAGTTAGTTACTTTAATTTTTTCATTTATGGTAATTTATTTCCTGCTGCACGATAAATTTCGTACCATTCTTCATGTGTTAGCTCAAGTTCTGAAGCATTCGCAATTTCAACAATTCTTTTTGCGTTCATTGTTCCAGCAATCACCTGCATTTTAGCTGGGTGACGTAGAATAAATGCTGTTGCGATTCCAGTATTAGTTGTTTCTTTTTCTTTAGCTAAACGGTTTAAAACTTCATTTAATTCAGCAAATTTTGGATTATCTAAGAATGTACCTTCAAAGAATCCGTATTGGAATGGTGACCATGCTTGAATCGTCATTTTTTTAAGACGCGAATATTCTAAAATACCGCCATCACGATTAATTCCAGCATCATTAACCATATTCACATTTGTTCCCAAATCAATCATTCCAGTGTGCATGACACCGAATTGGAGTTGGTTAACTAATAGTTTCATATCCAAAGCTTGTTGTAATAAATCAACTTGCCCAGGATAGAAATTACTAACACCAAAATGACGTACTTTTCCAGATTTTTGTAGTTTTTCAAATACACGAGCAATAGCTTCAGGTTCCATTAACGTATCAGGTCTGTGTAACAATAAGCTATCAATATATTCCGTATTTAATCGTTTTAAAATACCGTCAACACTTTTTTCAATGTGTTCAGCAGTAAAATTATACTCTACACCTGGAACGATACCACATTTTGATTGAAGAATAATGTCTTCACGTGATAACCCAGTTTCAGTAAATCCTGCCGCAAACACTTCTTCAGCTTTTCCTGCACCATAAATATCTGCGTGATCAAAGAAATTAATGCCATGATCAACTGATGTTTGAATCATTTCTGCAGCTTGCCCAGTCGACAATTCTGGCATGCGCATGCATCCCAAACCGACAGATGATACTTGAAGTTCGCTATCGCCTAAATTAATCATTTTCATTTTATTACCCCTTTTCAAGTCATGCCTTGATTCTAGCATTCAAATCAAGAAGGCGCTACCAAAACGATTACTTACTAGATATATAACTGGGTTTCTGCTGGCTTGGTTTCACTAATCACATCACCATTATGGACTGATAACATAACGGCAGCACGTGTATTCAACGCATCATAAAAATTATCACTATCCATAATGACGAAATTAGCTGGTTTTCCAACTTCAATTCCATAATGATCCATAACATGCATAGATTTAGCGCCATTAGTCGTCACAAATCGGTAAGCATTCATAATTTGACTATAACCCATAATCTGAGTCGCATGTAATCCCATGTGCAAGGCGTCTAACATGTTGCCATCTCCCATTGGATACCATGGATCTTTGATGTCATCTTCACCAAATGCAACGTTCAACCCATTCTCATCCAATTCTTTGACGCGTGTTAACCCACGACGCTTTGGATATGTGTCAAAACGTCCACCTAAGAACATATTTACAAGTGGATTAGCAATAAAGTTCATTTCTGACATCTTCAATAAACGCATTAATTTGTACAAATAAGCATCATCATATGAACCCATCGCTGTTGTATGTGATGCTGTAACCTTATCTTTCATCCCTGTTTCTAAAGCTAATGTCGCAACGGTTTCCAAGCTACGAGAACTAGGATCATCGATTTCATCCGTATGTGCATCAAATAATAAATTATATTTCTGAGCCAATTCAAAAGCGAAATGGAGTGATTCAACTGCATATTCTCTATTAAATTCAAAATGGGGAATTGCACCAATTGCATCCACTCCTAATTCAGCAGCTTTTGTCATTAATTCCTTCCCATTTGGAAATGATAAAATACCTTCTTGTGGGAAAGCAACTAATTGTAATTCCATCCAAGGTTTAACTTCTTCGCGGACCTCAATTAAAGCTTTCAAAGCCACTAAATCAGGATCAGTCACATCAACATGTGAACGAACAAACTGAACACCATGGGCTGCCTGCATTTTTAATGCTGTAACAGCACGTTCTTTAACATCTTCATGGGTTAACGTCTTTTTACGTTCAGACCAAATCCGAATGCCATCAAATAAAGTCCCAGATTCGTTCCATTCCGGATCACCTGCTGTGAGCGTTGAATCCAAATGAACATGTGGATCAACAAATGGCGGTAACATCAATTTATCGGTTGCATCAATGACTTTTTCATCAGCATTTTGTTGTAAATTTACCCCAATCTCAGTAAACATGCCATTTTCTACTCGAATATCTTGTAATTCTTCTTTATTTTCAATATGTACTTGTTTAATTAACATCGATTATCACTCCTCATTAAATTATCTATCATTCAAATTGTACATGACTTACACCCAATTTAATATTTTTAGTTAACTAAAAAAAGATTAATTCCAAGAATACTTAGAATTAATCTTTGAACTTTTATAATTAGTTTTTTTCTGCACCTAACTTAGTTGATTCATCTTCAATAAATTTAAAACCTGATTGTTTTTTTTCAGCTTGTGGATGTTTAGCACGTTCGTCCATTGCTTTTTGAGCCATTGCTTTGCGTTGTTCTTTACTCAACTTTGCCATTGCTATCGCCTCTTTTGATTTGGACAGTTATATTAAGTTCTAACTTCAACTTTCATTATAGTCCTATTTTATCAAAGTGGCACAAATTAAATCATTTATTTAAAATTACTGTTTTTTTGGGACGGTTGGTGTTGCTCTAAAAGCATTCACATTTTTATCCAAAATAACTTGTTCATTGCTTCCAGAATCTAAAATTGTATTTTGCGTTGACTTCTTTTCAACCAAAACAGTTGTTACTGTGACTTTTTTTAATTCTTCGGTTGCTAGTAACGCATCTACTTGTGCAGAAAATGCTGAATCGCCACTACCTGATTGAATTTCTGTAGCCACAACATTATTATTTGCAATATAATTACCATGTCCGGCAGCAAGTCGGATAATGACCGGTGTTGCACCAACTGGTTTAAGCGTGTTTTGATCAACCGTTTCTGAAAAATGATTTCCAATGACGGAATTATCATTACCGCTAATTGATAACAGCCCATATAAATCGTCTAATCCATTATCTCGATGTTGCATAGGCGCCCACGGTTCTTGATCATGCAGCATATGGTTTGAAGAAACCAATATCTCTGAGCAATTATCATCTAAAATAACCATTCCGGGATAAAATGCATGAATGCGATTATTTGTAACAGACGATTTCGTCACGCCAGATAATGAAATGCTACTTGCACCTCTTGGGAAAATATTATTAGTCGTAATTAGCAGTCCTCCGAAGTTTTCCGCAAAAATGGTATAGCCATTAAATCCAGCGCCCATTAAATTTTCAGTTACTTTCGAAGCTTGTCCCCATCCACGTAGTTCAATACAATTACCACATTCAGCAATAAAATTATCGTGGATTGTTAATGCATCTGCGTTATAAATGGTTACACCATGTTCTAAGTAAACAAAACCCATTTCTGTAATACGGAATGAATCTTGTGCACTTGCAACATAAATTCCAGTCTTACCATTCACATACGTATTTTCTGGATTTTTTTCGCCTGTGCCATCATCAATAAAGTGTAACCCATCAATATTAAAGTTCGAAAATTCGACTGAACTAATACGCGGATTTCCTTCTCTTGCAACATAGAAAGCTGCACCTTCAGATTCTTCATCCGTTGTTTTAGGATCGAGGTCAACAAGAACACGACTACCACCAGGCCATAATTCATGTAAATTTGACCATTCGTTTTGTGGTACGTTAAACCGAATGCTTGATGACGTAAATCCATGCCCAGATCCTTGAATTTTAAGAAAACTAATATCTATTAAGACTTGTGTACGCAAGTGATAATCAGCTGGTGGTAGATAAATAACTGCCCCTGGTTTTCCACCATCATTGCTATTACTATCAGTTTGATGACTTTTAATATCAGTAATAATACTATTAATAACTTCCCCAATATCTTCGTACGGGTTACCAATAGGCCATTTTGTTACATCATAATAATTTTTGTTTGTCATTATTTTACCCTCCAATTTTGTTAAATAACCCTATCATTCAGATAACATTTTTTCAGCTAAAGCGAAGTTTCCAACATTGGCTGATCCATTATTAGCAACTTGTGGTGCTGTAATATATTGATCTAATGGAGGAACGTCAACATAATCATTTAAAATTTCTTTGAATTCATGTCGCACTTTTTCCAATAAAACATCATTTGTAACGCCGCCCCCAAAAATAATTTTATTAGGACGTAAACTTAACGTTGTTTGAACGGCAGCCTGAGCAATATAGTAGGCCATAATATCCCAAGTTTTGTCTGTTAATGGGACATCTTTACCTTTTTTACCAGTCCGTGCTTCAAATGTTGGTCCAGCAACTAAGCCCTCTAAACAATCACCATGAAATGGACAGACACCTTTAAAATCAAGATCATCAGGATGTCTCTTAACTAAGACATGGCCCATTTCAGGATGGCCAATACCGCCAACTAAGTGGCCATCAATTACTGCTCCAGCGCCCACACCAGTTCCAATTGTGTAATAAACAAGTGAATTAATTTTCTCATTAAACAATGTCGACATTGTATATTCACCGTAAGCTGAACCATTTACATCCGTTGTCCAAAATGTTGGAATATCCAGTTTGCCCTTAAGAAATCCCAAGAAATCCGTATCACCCCAACCCGGTTTTGGTGTTTTCGTGATAAATCCATATTTAGGTGACGTTTTTCTGATTTCAATTGGTCCAAATGAGGCAACACTAAGTGCAGCTATTTCAAATTGCTTAAAATAGTCTACGACTGCCGTTAATGTTTCAACAGGTGTAGTCGTGGGAATTTGAATTTGATCCTTTACTTGATAATCTTCGTTACCTACCGCGCATACAAATTTAGTGCCACCTGCTTCAATACTTCCTAATAACATTACATTGTTCCTCCAAGTTCATATATTTTAATATCATAATTAGTTGAATCGCTACTTGTTTCAACTATAAGTTCCTTTTCATCATAAACCCTTTCAGAGAAACATGCTTCTCCATTATTCACAAATAATTCTGCTGAACTGTTGTCCATTAATAAATGAACATCCAATTCATTGGCAACGCTCACATTAGTTTCTCGAAGTAAATCGTCATTATACTTTTGTAATGTTACCTTACCTGTTGCAGCTTGATAGCTAACTTTTATTAATAATTTATTATCGCTATTTTTAATTTTAACGCTGACATTTTCTTGCCCATTAAAGTTCGCTAAATACTCAAAACTCTTTGTAGGGGCTTCAAAAATAGTGGTTGTATCCTTAGGTTTAGTGACATCTAATAATACTTTTTCGCGCAATTTTTTAATTTCTTCAACTGGTGTCATCAATAATTTACCATTTTTCATATTTAATTCTCTTGGAAATGTTAGTGCGCCTGCCCAACCATCTTCCTGTTCTGGCATGGGGCTCTCCCACATGTCCATCCATGCAAATATGATCCTTCTACCGTCAGGCGTAACCATTGATTGTGTTGCATAGAAATCATGTCCATAATCTAATTCAGTGAACTCACCATGATGTAATGAATGTGTCTCTTCATCAAATTTTCCAGTCAGATATCCTGTTTGGAAGAAATTTCTATATTTTAATTTATCAGCTTTAATTCCTTGTGGTGACATTACTAAAACGTCTTGTCCGTCAATTTCGAAAAGGTCAGGACATTCCCAAACGAATCCTTCAGAATCAACTGATTTAGCAGTTGCAATAGGTCCTAAGTAGTCCCAATGTTCTAAATCATCTGAGTTATACATAAGAACTCGACCCAAGCCATCCTTATTTTTGCTTCCGATTACAATATTATATTTTCCATTTTCAAACCAAATTTTTGGATCTCTAAAATCAGCATCATTATCTACAGGAGGCATTGAAATCACTGGATTACCAGCAAATTTTTCAAAAGTTATGCCATCATCACTAACGGCTAGGTTTTGATTCTGCCAATAACTATCCGGATCATTTTTGTCTTTCAAATTATGTCCTGTATAAATTAAATAGAGACGCTCATCCTTCACAATTGCGCTACCTGAAAAACAGCCATCCTGATCTTCTTGATCACCAGGAACCAAAGCAATTGGTAAGCTTTCCCAATTAACTAAATCTTTACTTCTTGAATGACCCCAATGCATTGGTCCCCACTGTGTTGAATTTGGATGATGTTGATAAAAGATGTGATAGTACCCTTTAAAAAAGCAAAACCCATTTGGATCATTCATCCAACCTGCTGGTGCCGTAATATGATACTTTAATCGATATCTTTCATCAGTTACCTCTGGATAATTAATCGTTTCATTTTTCAAAATTGTCTTCTCCTCGTTCTATATGTTAACCGGTTGTCATTATCTTAAAATAAAAACGCACCTACTATGCCGTTTCTCCTTTATATAATTGTACCGGTAGTACTACTTGCATAGGTGTCTCTTTACCTTCTATTTTCTTCATTAAAATATCAATAGCTGCATCAGCCATCTGTTCAATTGGTTGAATAATTGTTGTTAGTTCTGGTTTAAATAATCGAACAACATCTGTCCCATCATAGCCAATAACAAGTAAATCTTCAGGTACTCGTTTGCCATATTCTCTAGCTATTTTTATGATCAAACTAGCGTCTGTATCATTCGAAGCAAAAATACCATCCACTCGTTTAAGATCCTCAAAAATTCTTTTAATAACTTTTGTTTTTTCTGTTTCTGTCCAATTAAAATCAATTGTATACGTTACGGCTGGCAACCCATGTTCACTCATAATTTTCTCGTATGCCCTACGTCTATCTCGAGCAGGCGTTTCTAAATCATAAGGTCCATTTGTATGTACAATTGAGGTTGCCCCATGTTCTAATAGCAATTCTGTTGCCATTTTACCGCCACTATAATTATCAGAAGAAACGACCGGAATATCACCATTCATAATTCTATCAATTGCGACAATTGGTAAATTTGTATTATGATATTCTTCAATTCCTTCATTATGTGCTCCAACAATTAGCCCATCAACTTGATTTGCCATTAGTTTACGTAAATAAGTCACTTCTTTTTCTGAATCATTTTTTGAGTTACCGATAAGAACCTTATAACCTCTATTAAAAAGTTTCGTTTCTAAATGGTAAGCTAATTGTCCAAAAAAAGGATTCGCAATGGTTGGGAAAATAAGCCCTATTAGTTTTGTTTCTTTATTAAATAATTGTCTTGCAACATCATTAGGCTGATAATGTAACTCTTTCACAGCATCACGAACCTTTTTAACTGTCTTTTCGCTAAGATAACCTCTATTGTTCAACACCCTAGATACAGTCGTTTTAGAAACGCCTGCCAATTCAGCGACATCATCAAGTTTTGGATTTTGCATTTTATTTGCTCCTAAGTCGTCTAATTTTAGTTAAATTGTTACCGCTTAACTTTTAGTACTCTTAGTTTACCATAAAATAAGCAAAACCATTATCCCCACCATTAACTTTTTAAGCTGCTTCTTTTTTAGCTAATTCTAATCTAACTTTATCTTCATTTCGTTCAAATTTACCATAGAAAAACATTGGAACTGCAGCAAGTATGAACAGCATGGCTGGAATCCAGATAAAACTTAAGTTAATGCCTAATAAAGATTGACTCGTTTGAGTGTGATTGGGTATATATCCAAAGAATTGCATTACTTGTGATGGAATAAATCCGCCAATCCCACTACCTGCTTTAACACAGAATGCACTTCCAATAGCTGTTAAAAAGCCACTGGCTCTGATTCCTGTTTTCCATTGACCAAAATCAACCGCATCAGCCAACATTAGGAATGGCATTGCAGCTGCAACACCCGTTCCAATTGATCCTAGGCAATATAAGATAACAACCCAAACTTGATTACTACCAACTGCTTGAAGCAACATGTTACAGATTGCTCCCATCAATAGTGCTCCAATTAGAACCGTTCTTTTATTTGTACGTTTAACAAGTAATGGAATTGATATCATCCCTATAACAGCAACAACAGATAAAGAACCAGCAACTGCGACTAATGATTTTGCATGGATATTATATTGAAAATAATAAATCATGCCTGAACTTCTAACAGTTGTTCCAATCCAATAGAATAAGTTGGAAATAACCAATAAAATCCAAGGCCAATTACTTTTTGTTGCTTTAACACTCTGTTTTAATGATATTGATTTCGTAATCGTTGTATTAATTTCTCGTAAATTTAAAAAGGCAATTAAAAAGGCAATAATGGAGATAATCCCTAAAATAATCATTGCATATGAGAATCCTTTACGATCATTTCCTTGCCCTAATATTTGAACTAATGGTAAAACAACACCATTAGCAACCAATAGACCAACATTTCCTCCAACCATTCGATATGAATTCAAAACCGTTCTTTGGTCTGAATCATTTGTTAAGTTAGGTAAAATCGACGTCATAGGGGTACTAATTCCGGTATATATAATTCCTGCAATGACGTAAACAACTGATGCATAGATAACTTTGGACGATCCCGATAAATTCGGTGTAGTAAATGTTAACCATGTAAAGAATGCAAATGGTACACATAACCACAAGAAATACGGCCGACTTTGTCCCCATTTTGTATGTGTATGATCAATTAAAAAGCCCCATATTGGTGCATCAAACATATCAACGCATCGTGTGACGAGCAAGATAGTTCCAGCTACACCAATCCCAATTCCAAAAACATCTGTATAAAAATATAACAAGTACGTACTAATACTTACAAATAGAATATTTCCGCCAAAATCTGTAAGTGAATAACTTAGTTTTCGAAAAAGAGGAATTTCTTCAACTTGATTTGTATCTACGTTTACTTTGTTTTCCATTCTATTTACCCCATTCTATTTGTTTAATAAATGTCCCATTTCACTAAAAAATAGCAATTGCCTGTACCTATAAACTCAACTTTTAGAAAGCGCTTTCTGAAAGAATAACCAAAGTATAACCTGTTTATATTTTTATGTCAACCGGTTGTCATTTGTTTTTTTATTAATCAAAAAGCATCTCATTTATTAATAAATGAGATGCTTTTTCTTTCTATAATAACTTTTAAAGACTTTCTCCATTTGTTTCAATTACATTTTTATACCAAGTAAATGAGTCTTTTTTATAACGTTTCATCGATCCATTGCCCTCATTATCACGATCAACATAAATCATACCATAACGCTTTTTCATCTCACCAGTTGTAAATGATACTAAATCAATAACACCCCATGGTGTATATCCTAAGACTTCAACACCATCATAATCAACTGCTTTTTCGATTGCTTCAATATGTTCTTTTAGATAACTTACACGTTCAGGATCATGAATTTCATGATTATCTTCAAGCTTGTCAATCGCGCCAAAACCATTTTCAACAATAAATAACGGTAACTGATAGCGATCATATAATCGATTTAACGTATATCGTAAACCATCGGGATCAATTGCCCAGCCCCAGTCACTAGATTTAATATACGGATTAGGAACCCCATTAGGTAGTCCACCATTCACAACATCACCTAAATGATCTGCTTCAGCATCTGCTTTAACAACTGTTGACATATAGTAACTGAATCCTAGATAATCAACTGTCCCTTTTTTCAATATCTCCATATCGCCTTCTTGAATCCCAACATCATAATTGTGACGTTCAAACTCTTTTAGTGCATAACGTGGGTATTCTCCACGAACATGAACATCTGGGAAAAAGAAGCGTTGATGCATTGCCTCTTCAGCAGCCATGATATCTTCCGGATCACATGAATAAGGATAAATTGGTACGTGTGATACCATGCATCCTATTTCAAAATCAGAATTAATTTTTTTACCAGCAATAACCGCCTTAGCGCTAGCCAAGAGTTCGTTATGTGCAACTCGATACATAATTTCTTTGGGATTTTCACCATCGTTCACAATAACTCCAGAATTAGTCCACAAAAAGATGGGGTTATTTGTATCCATTTGATTATTAATTTCATTAAATGTCATCCAATATTTTACTTTAGATTGATAACGTTTAAAGCAAACCGTAGCAAAATTTTCAAAAAAATCAATTAATTTACGATTTCTAAAACCACCATATTCTTTAGCTAAATGGAGTGGCATTTCAAAATGCGATAGGGTAATCACTGGTTGAATACCTTTTTTTAATAATTCATCAAAAACATCATCATAAAATTGTAATCCCGCTTCATTTGGTTCGCTTTCATCTCCCATTGGGAAAATACGTGACCACGCGATTGATGTTCGTAAGCACTTCAATCCCATTTCAGAGAAAAATTGAATATCTTCTTTGTAATGATGATAAAAATCAATTGCATCATGATTCGGATAAAATTTATCTGTTTCAATAGTTTCCGTAATTTCCCGCGGAACACCATTTGCTCCTGCAGTCATCACATCAATAACACTTGGCCCTTTTCCATCAACATTCCAGCCGCCTTCAAACTGATGAGCAGCCAAAGCGCCACCCCACAAAAAATCCTTCGGTAATTTAGACATTTTATTTTTCTCCTTTTGGAATTAATTCCATTATTGGTTCTCCATGGTGAATTTCATTTTGCGTATACGCAATAACATCTTCGTAATCATCTGAATTAGTCACAATTACAGGTGTTACTACTGAAAATCCTGATTCTTTTATCTTCTCTTGATCAAATTCAACAAGTAAATCACCCATTTTTACATAATCATGATTTTTAACTTGTGTTGCAAAATATTTTCCTTTTAATTCAACGATATCCATTCCAATATGAATTAAAACTTCTACACCATCTACAGATTTTAATCCAATCGCATGTTGTGTCTCTGTAGTCATGACAACCTGACCATCAAATGGTGCATATATTTTATTATCCGTTGGATTTACAGCAACACCTTTGCCCATTGCACCAGATGAAAATACTTCATCCTCTACTTCTGTTAACGCAATTACTTTCCCTGTTACAGGGCTATTAACAACGCCTGGTGCATTTATTACTGGCGTACTCATAACTGGTGCGACCTTAGCTGGTGCATCATCTAACTGTGCTTCCATTGTTGCGACTTCACTAACTGTTTCACCCGTACCAAAAATTTGAACAAGTAGAACTGAACCCACAATTGCTACAATACATCCAACAACCATACCAATAAATGAGTGTGGGTATTTAGGACTAATTGCATTTACAATGGTTAATAAACTTGGTAGTCCAGCATAAGCAAAATAATATGAATTAAAGAAACTTGTAATTAATGCACCAAACGCTCCTGAAATACAACCAAAGATAAATGGTTTTTTAAATCTTAATGTCACACCATAAATTGCTGGTTCTGTAATCCCAAATAATCCTGTAATAAATGCTGAAAGAGATATATTTTTTAATTCTCTGTTCTTAGACTTAATAAATACACCTAAAACAGCACCAACTTGTGCGACCACTGCAATTGTTTGAAAAGCCTGAAATGAGTCCATTCCATTCATTTTGAAATTGGCCATAACCATTGGCGTAACACCCCAATGGATACCAAAAATAACAAGTACTTGCCAGAAACCACCAATAATAACACCTGCTAAAGGTGGTGCAACTTTAACTAAATAATTATATCCTTTTGCGATTCCTTCAGCTCCAAGAGATGAAAGTGGTCCAATAATTAAGATTGTTAAAGGAACCATAATTAATAGACATAATAATGGAACAGCAAGTTCTTTAATAATGTCAGGTATCTTTTTACTCAAGAATCTTTCAAGATAAGAAAGAATCCAAACTAAAAATAATGGTGGCAATACTGATGATGTATAAACTGTTTGAGATAATGGAATACCCATAAAGTTAATACTTGTACCGCTAGCAATAGTTCCAGCCATCTCTGCCCATGTGGGACTAACTAATGCAGCACAACATGCAACAGCGATTAAACTGTTTGTTTTAAAATGTTTAGCTGCCGTTATGGCAATAAATATTGGTAAGAACGTAAATGGTGCCCAAGAAATAAAGCTTAAAACTTGATATGTACCACTTTTAGGAAAATTTGGCATAGCTAAAGTAATTAGAATTAAACTCCCTTGAATAATACCTGCCGCGGCCAATATGTAAACGAATGGGGCAAAAACCGCAGACATTGTTGCAATAACTCGATTCATTATACTTGTTTTTGGTGCTTCTACTTCCTCTACTTCTGAACTATCAATCATTGCTGAGAATGCATCATAAACATCCGCAACATGTGGTCCAATAACTACTTGGAATTGTCCACCACTTTCAACAACAGTGATAACGCCTGCCATTGCTGATATTTTTTCTTTAGCATCTGAAGGAACCTCATGTAGCACTAGTCGTAACCGTGTCGCACAATGCGTTGCTCCTGCTAAATTTTTTTCTCCACCAATTGCTTCTAAAATATCTGTAGCTAATTTTGTATAATCTCTAACCTTACTTGCCATATTTTTCTCCTCCTCAGATAAAAACGAATAAATAGAAAAAAATTGTAAACCCTTACAAATCTTTGTATATGTATATTTTAATTGTACGTGCACAATAAGTCAACACTTTTTTTGTAACCCTTTTCATCTAGATGTACAAGGCGGGAACAATGTTATACAATAAAGGATACATTATTTTAATGGAGGCATGAAATGTTAAAGTATCAAGAAATTGCTGATCAAATTGAGCTTGCAATTAAAAATAAAAATTTGAATCAAGGGACGCAACTCCCTAGTCTAAATGAACTTATTGCCAAATATGCCGTCAGTAAGACGACACTCGTTAAAGCTCTCACAACTTTAGAAGATAAGGGTATTATTTATCAAGTACAAGGTAGCGGAATTTTTGTTCGTCGTCAAAAAAGAGACGGTTACATCGCTCTAATGACGAACATGGGCTTTACAAAAGATTTAGAAAACAGTAAATTATCTACAAAAGTGATTGATTTAAAAGTTGAACTACCCAATGCTGATGTAGCCAGGGAATTAAATTGTGCTCCGGGTGAGGAAGTTTATTTAATAAAAAGAATTCGTTACATCGATAATCAAGTTCTCTGTATTGAGAGATCCTACTATCGAAAAAAACTTGTTCCTTATCTTAATCGCGAAATAATCAGTGAGTCTATTTTTAATTACTTGAAAGAAGTTTTAAAATTAAAAATAGGTTTCTCCGATAAATATTTACGTACAGACACCCTTAAAAAGACAGAATCAACCCTTTTAGAACTACCAGAAAATTCGCCTGGACTCTATATTGATGAACTTTTTTATACAGTAAGCGGTGAACCTTTTGATCTTTCTCAAACTATTTATAACTATAAACATGCTAACTTTTTTATTCAAAGTGGACAAAAATAAAACCATAATTAATAAATTAAAAACCTCAGGGCAATCACTTAAAAAGGTGATTACCCTGAGGTTTTTAATTTATTTCAAGATTCATTTAAAGAATTCTATTTAACTTCCATCTCTTTAATTTTATCGTTAATTTCTTTTTCAACTTTACGATGTTTGGGTGATAATCCTTCGGCAAAAAACAAGACACTACCGATTGCTAAGACATAAGTTAGGCCCATTGTAGAACTGTTCCAGAAAGATGCTCCATAATAAAGAATGCTGCGAGCACCATCATACAAGAAACGCATTGGTAACCATGGAAGAACCCAATCTTGGTAGAATTGAGGTACTAATGGTTGTGCCATTGCCAATAAAGGAATTGAGAAAAATAGTAAGAGGACAAATATAATTACCCCTGGGAAACCAATCCATGTCAATACCCCTGAGAATAACATTATAAAAGCAAAACTTGTAAATGATAAGAACGATGCAATTGTTATAAAATGTGTAAAATCAAATCCTAAAATCCATGTCGCATACGTAGCTGTTGCAAATCCAGTTAAAATTGCAAGTGCTACAGCTGAGATAATGAATGATGATTTAAATGAAAACTTGTGTTTCATTGATTTAAATTCTCTTGAATCTCCAGCGTAGAATAATAATAAACTAATAACCATGCTTGCAATCCAGACGGGTTGGAAGAACGAACTATTCGCTGATGTTAATCCAGCGGTTGAATGTCTAACGGTTGTTTTTACAGTGATTGGGTTATTTAACTTCAATGCAGTCACAGCGGGGACACTCATATTGGCTTTTGCCATATTTGTTAAAATTCCGGCTGAAATACCACCACCAATTTTTGTAACTATTGTTGATAGTGTCGAACCTAAAGTCGTTGACAATGTAGCATTTTTTGCTTCATTTGTTACAACAGTTACATTTGTAACATCTTTTGTTGTTGGATCAGCTAATTTTCCAATTGATGCCGAGAAATCTTTTGGAATTACAATAGCCGCATAATAATGTTGTTTATCCATTGCACTCTTAAGTGCCTTATCACTCTTAACGATATGCCAATCTAACGCCTTATTTTTGCTTCTAGTTAGATTTTCAACGATTTTGTTACCTTGCTTACCACTATCTTCATTAACAATGGCAACAGGTACATCTTTGAGCTCTGATTTTACAGATGGGATTTGCATCACCACCATAATAAATGTAAGTAATACCGAAACTAAAATGGCGAAACCTAAAAATTTATTTTTAAACATAATCATATTCCTCTTTTCTTTTTGAGTGAGCACTCAATCAATTACAAATACGATTATAACCTATCCACAAGTTTAGTCAACCCTAACTTTTAAATATAAACTATCAAAATAATAAGTTTGTCTTTTGTCATCGCTATCAATTGTGTCATAATAGGGCTATAAATAGGATGGTGAATATTATTAAAAATTCTGAATTAAAATTATATGCCAACTCGGATTTATTTAGAGATATAACAGATAAACAAAAACAAATTTTAATCGCCGCAATTGAATTATTCTCAGAAAAAGGCTATGCAAATACAAGTACAAAAGAAATTGCAAAAAAAGCTGGCGTGGCTGAAGGTAATATTTTTAGTAAATATAACAATAAACAAGGCTTACTTAACGCCATTATTGCCCCTGTCATTAAATCCATCTTACCTTCTGCAATGCACGACTTATTAGACGAGTCCATTGATCATTCAAATTTAACTTTGGATTCATTAATTCGTCCTTTGTTAAAAAATAGAATTATTTTTTTGCAAGAAAATGCTAAAGTTCTTAAAATTTTCATTTCTGAACTACTTTATGATAAATCGGTTGTTAAACAGTTATTAGAAAATATTCCCGCCCCATACTGGACGGCACTCAATTCAACTATTGATACACTAAAAGAAAAAAAACTAATTGTCAGTTGGGATAATCTCGAAATTCTTAAGGTTATTTGGTCAACTATAGGTGGTATTGTACTTGGTTATCTTCTTTTTGATCAATCGTTAACAAAAGAAAGTATTGAACATTCAGCAGATGCTCTGATAAACGCACTTAGTGTTTGATAAAAATAAATAATTAAAAATACCCATCGAGTAAACAAGTTACTGTAAAACCTTGTTTACTCGATGGGTATTTTTAATTCAAAGCAGATTATTCATACTAACTAATCTTTTTAATTACGCAGGAATACTATTAATAAATGTTTCTACTTCTTGTTTCGTTTTACGATTTTTATTAACTAAACGTCCTGTTTCTTTACCATTTTCATATGCAATAAAACTTGGAATACCGAAGACACTTAACTCAACAGCTAAGTCCATATTTTCATCTCGATCGACAGCTAAGAATGTGTATTCAGTATATTCTGATTCAATATTAGGCATTTCAGGTTTAATAAAAGCACAATCTGGGCACCATGTTGCAGAAAAAAATAGGATATACTTTCCATCTTTAATTTTATCCATTAATTCACTTACCGTTGTTTCTTTTTCTATACTTTTCATTTTTGCTACCTCCACTAATATGCTTACTTTTTATAAGTATATATCAGATTAGCCATTTTCAATTAAAATATGCTTGCTTATTTATTTTTATCTCTGATTAGTTTAGCTTCTTTATTACCTATATATAGGCTGTATGCAGAATACAATAATACTACAATAACAATCCATTGAATCACACTTGTATTAATATTCTTAACTAAAAGTACCGCAACTAAAACACCTATAATACCAAAAACAGAAAATAAGGTTATTTTTCTAGAATATTGATTGAGTTTTATAAATTGCATACTTCCTATTGGTAAAGAAAATGCACATCCCCCCATCATAATTGGAAATGCAGCAATCGGATCCATTCCCATCGCATAGACAGTTGCCATTGTTAATGAAAATGAGCCTATTCCAATATTATTTAATGCGCCATAAATAAATAATAAAAATCCTGTTACAACTAATTTCCAGCCAAATAGTTCGGTAGCGGTCCCACTAGCAGTGATTAGGCCTAATTTACCAGCGATGATTAACGCGGTTGCAACAAGTAATCCAACGATAACAAATGATCTAATACTATTTTCAGGTAATCTAACAACAAATCTCGGACCAATATAAGCACCCAGCACTTGGCAAATAATACAGACTAGTAACGTCTTAGTACCAACATTGATACTTGTAATATACGCCAGCGACATGACAAATATTGGAATAACATCTTGCGCATTTAACGTACCTGGTAATTTTTTCATAGAAACCCAATTAGCTTTCTGGTATATTGCTGTTGATATGGCAAAATCTGAAATTCCAAAAGTAGAAAAGAAAAAAATAACAATCTGCGATATTGGTGTCCATACTGAACTGGCCGGTTCTTTCATGAAGTCTGATTTATGTCTCATTAAATCACGCATAAAATAACAGATAAATATAAAATTAATAACAATAATTGCCGCAATCAACGTCTTTTGCATGATTAAATCTCCTAGTTAAATGAATCATAATAGTACAGTTTAACTCAATTTATTCCTAGATAAAATAGTCTATATTAATTTTTCTATTTTATACTATATAATTAGTCCTTTAAAGTCTAAAATTAGAAATATAAGGTATGCTACTGTTAATTGTTTATATAATTTATAAAAGGAGATGCACTATGCTAACAGACTTTTTTGCTTATAATTCATTTAGTCATTTGAAACTAAAGGTAGATTCATTGATTCCATATGGTTTTACAAAAACAGCAGAAGAAATCTATAATTATCAAGTTTCAATTCTTAATAATCAATTTATACTAACCGTCTCAATTTCCCCCTCTGAAAAAATTAATACTACTATTATTGATGCTCTAACTAAAGAAGAATATACACTTTATAAAAATCAGTCTGCAACAGGATCATTTGTCAGTTCAATCAGAAAATCAGTGATTGAACAACTGGATTTAATTGTTGCTAGTTGTTTTGAAACTACTCCAGTATTCCAAACTGCTGATTCACAATCTATCATTAATTATGTACAAGAACATTATCAGACCAATCTAGAATTCCTCTGGAAACAGTTTCCAAATGACGCTGTTTTACGTCGATCAGATTCTAAAAAATGGTATGCCGCTTTAATGAAAATTCCAGCAACTAAAATAGGCTTGGATTCCGAGAAATTAGTTGAAATACTTAATATTCGAATGGATCCTGACCTGCTCATCAATAAAATAGACAAAAATCAAATTTTTCCAGGGTACCATATGAATAAAAAACACTGGGTTTCAATTTTATTAAATGGCCAAAATAATTTAGACACTGTTTATTCTTATATTGATACTAGCTATGGACTAGCTAAATAAAAGGCGAACTAAAAAAATCCATTCTAATAGTCAACAAAATTTGAACTTGTTTACTTAGAATGAATTTTCGCTTATCATTAAACACTTGTACTTTTTTAGTATATACGTAGCTTTGTAGCTCAATTTTATCTACTTATTAATATTTTCTTTAAATAGGTTGTATATATCATCAACTGTATTCGATTTTTTTAATTCTTCCACAAATGAGTCATGGACAAGTAATTTCGATGTATTTGATAAATACTGTAAATGCTTTCCATCATCTTTTTCTGGAATTAGAAATGAGATAACTGTATCTACTGGCTGATTATCAAATGTTTCCCATTCAATAGGCTCACGTAATTTAACAATTAGCATTGCTGATTTATTAATCGATTCATCCTGTGCATGAGGTATCGCAATGCCTTTTTCCATCCCTGTCGTTCCCTCAGACTCACGAATCTTATACTTATTTAAAATATAACTTTCATTATTCGTATATCCTAATTTTTTAGCAAAATTTGCTAAAAAATGTAAGAGTTCTTCTTTATCAGAAACGGCTACGTTCAATTCAATGTTTTTTCTTTTCAATATATTATCGAATTCATTTTCATTCATTTTTATATCATTATCTTGCTCTTGTTCAAAGTTGGTATTACTACCTACATTCATCACTAAACTATTATTTTTTTTAGCTTGGCGACCAGCAATAGCGGCTAGTAAGACAGCAGATACAAGTGATCCAATAATAATCCATAATACCCACAGTAATGGTTTATTCACTAACGGTAATACAATAAATCCACCATGTGGAGCCGGTACACTAATTCTAGTTACATAGGTTAAAATCGCAGCAATCGAAGAACCAACCATAAATGCAGGAATATTTAGTAGCGGATTCTTTGCCGCAAATGGAATTGCACCTTCTGTAATATGAGTTGATCCTAATAAAAAGTTAACGTAACCTGCGCTGCGCTCTTTATCTGAGTATGCTTTTTTGTTGAACAGTACAGCAAACCCTGTTGCCAATGGTGGCGCAATACACGCTGCAGAAACTCCTGCCATAAAGAAATAATTTCCCTGTGCTAAAAGAGCTGTTCCGGTTAAATATGCTGCTTTATTAATTGGCCCACCCATATCTGAAGCACACATAATTCCAACAACTAATCCTAATAGAATGGGACTTGAATTTTCTAAACCCTTTAAAAACGTCATCATTCCTTCATTAATTGTTGCCATTGGAACTGATAGATACCAAATAATAGAGCCTGATAAAAATACTCCAATTACAGGTAAAATAAAAATGGCTTTCAGTCCATCTAATGATTTAGGTAGTTTTTTTAATAAGAACTGTAATATTAAAATCGTATACCCTGCTAAAAATCCACCAATTATTCCACCTAAAAATCCCGTTCCATTTGTATATGCTATCATTCCCGTTACAAATCCAACTATCAATCCAGGTCTTTTACCAATAGCCTCAGCTATATAGGCACATAGAATTGGAACCATAAGATTCATTGCAAATCCGCCAATAGTGTTCAATAAATGTGCTATATCGTTATATTGAGGGCTTTTTATGTCTGCTGAATTAATTCCCCAAAAAAATGATACGGCTGTTAACACTCCCCCAGCAACTACTATTGGTAACATATGTGACACTCCATTCATCACGTACACATACATTTTGTGCCAAAATGAGCCAGATAAATTTACTGTTTCTTCATTCGATGAAATTTTTGCTCCTTTTCGATGATAGGTAGGTAAATTATCATCTGTCAATATTTGATCAATTAATACATCTGCCTCTTTCATACCTTTCGTAACTGACACATTTATCATTTTTTTACCATCGAATCGATCAATATCTACATCTTTATCTGACGCAATTATTACACCATCAGCATCATCAATTTCTTGTTGTGAAAACGCATTTTCTATACCACTTTGACCATGAGTTTCAACTTTAATTGATATACCTCTTTTTTTAGCGGCTTGTTCTAAGGCCTCTTGCGCCATGTATGTATGCGCAATTCCTGTTGGACATCCAGTAGCTGCAATTATTTTATATTTTGTCATCTTAATTCCTCCTTAATATTAGATATTTTTACCTGCTTAGTCAGCTCTTTTACATTCGAAAAATCTGTTAACCCTTTTGAAAATGCCGTTGAACTCGCGGCTGCTATACTTTCTCTAAATACTTCTTCTATTTTTTTGTCCCCTATCGCTACCCCTGCTAAAAAAGTTCCCAACATGGTGTCGCCGGCCCCAGCCGTGTTAACAACGGTTCCTTTAGGGACAGTTCCATATAACACAACCTCTTTATTTATAAACATTGCACCACCGCCACCCAATGATAATAAAATATTTTGTGCACCCAATTTAATTAATTCTTTTGAATAAGTTATCAATTCATGTTGAGATAGTTTATGTTCTACGCCAAACCAACTCATTAATTCTTCATCATTTGGTTTTAAAATATAAGGATTATATTTCAATGTATCCAGTACGGTTTGATAACTAGTATCCAAAACTAGCTTATATCCTTTTTCCTGCGCCTGCTTTGCGATACTAATTAAAATTTCTTCAGAGATTCCGTCAGATAAACTACCAGATACAACTAATGTATCCTTTTCATCTAAATTTTGAATCTTATCCATGAACTGATTTATTTCATCATCACTAACATGTGGACCTTTATTTACTAATTTATACTCCGTATCTTGCTGAATTACTCTTGTAAAAACATTAATTCGTGTATTAGCATCGATATGTACAAAATCAGTTTTTATATTGCACCTTGCCAACTCAGACTCAATATACGCATTAGTAAATCCTCCACCAACTCCAATAGCAGTACTTTCTACGCCTTTCTTTTTTAGAATAAAACTAACATTAACTCCTTTACCATTCGCTTGTATTTCATAATTTTCCGTTCTATTAACAATATTTTTTTTCATTTCATCGGTTTGGATAAAAAGATCAATAGCTGGATTCAATGTACATGTATATATCATAATTTTTACCCCTTTCTTCTACCTACCAATACTACATCTGACAGAAATGAAAAGGTTTTCAATATATGATTTTGTATGCTACAATTGAAAATAAACAAACAATCAAGGTGAGGTGACCAGTAATGTCTCTTAGTAACTCCGAAAAGATTCTTTGGCAAGTCATTCAAGATAACCTAGAAGATATTCCGATATTAACAATAACCAACCTTAGCGATTTAGCTCATGTATCAACCGCTACAGTCGTACGAACGCTCAAAAAAAAAGGCTACAGCGGTTATATGGATTTTAAACAATCTATAATTACTAAAGAAAAAGAAAAAAAATATAAGAATATTCAGAATATGGATCACGATATCCAACAAGTCATTATGAAGAATGAACATGAACTTAATAACACACTACGTATGCTTGACGTTAATACCATAGAAAAAACAGTTCAAAAAATTAAACGTTCAAAAAAAATATACATTTTCTCAAGGGGTTTTTCTGAATTAATTGCAATTGAAATGCTAACAAAATTTGAATTATTAAATAAAAATTGTGTCAGTTTTACGGATCCCAATATTATTAAACAAATTAGTCACAGGATTACATATAATAATATTTTAATTATTATTTCATTGAACGGAACTACTGCAGAACTCCTTGAAGGTGCTAAAAATACGTATAAAAATGGAGCCGATATTATTGTATTAACAACCAACAAATTAAGTCCACTTATTAAATATTCAGATTCCGTGTTTATCGGATTTAAATCTGAAATTTCATATTTCCCTGAATTTGAAGTTAAATCTCGTTTACCATTACAGGTAATGAGCCGTATACTTTTAGATTCTTATGCAATTCGAACAAAGAAAGCTAGCAAATAAATTTATTTCACTTCTACTTTTTTTCATTACTAAATCATTAAAAATAAAGAGGCTAAACATGACGTTTAGCCTCTTTATTTTACTATTTTAATACCTTATCAAACCACGATGTAGCAGTACTTTCAAGAACGACATTTAAATCTTCAATATTCTTTTTACCAACTGTGTTCATCCATTCTTTACCTTTTTCTTCACCATCTTTAGCAAATGGTTCGATACCTTTGCTCCATGTTGCACGTCCACAAAGTACACCATTAAATGTTGATTTTGCTTCATGAGCAAATACTAAAGTATCTTGGAATAATTGTGCCGATACACCACCACTTAAGAAAATAAATGGTAATTTGGTTGCATCACTTTGTTCTTTAAATATATCTAATGCTTCTGTCTTAGAATATACCACCTCATTATCGTCGTTAAACCCTTCCACATAATCCATATTGACTGGCACTTCTACTTTAAGTACATCTACTTTATATTCAGGTTTAGAAAATTCTTTCATCATTTCAATAACTTTATGAGGTTTTACTTTAGCATACTCTGAACCTTTAACATCGTCATTAGTTGCATCATAAGAAACCAATTCTAAAAATAATGGCATATCTTCTGCAGCACATTCTGAACCAAGACGCTCCATATATGCATGTTTCATATTATTAATCTCAGCATTTTCGTCTATATCATAATAAAGTAAGAATTTAATAGCGTCAGCGCCCTCTTCTTTAAGACGACGAACTGACCAATCTGGTAATAAGTCAGGTAAGCGACCTGGGGTAGTAACATCATAACCCGTTTTTTCGTATGCAACTAGTAATCCAGTACTTGCATTACGGACCTTTGCTGCTGGAAGACCATATTCTGGATCAAGTAATATTGCTGAAGCGTATGGTGTTAATTCTGATGAAATTACTTTTTTAAATTCAACGATATCTTCTTCATTTGCTGGCTTATTTGCTGCTGCTGCCAACATTTTTTTTAAAGATCCTCGTTGATCAATTGCTAATGCTGCAATTACGCCTTTTTCATTTGAAAGTGCTTTAAGTCCTGCCAATTTATTTGGTGTCATTTTTATTCCGTCCTTTATTATTTTTTTACTTCTCTCATCCACTTATAATTCTATCTTTGAAGAATATGAAAAGGTTTTTAAAATTTCATTTTTTACATACCAATTAAAAATAACTTAACAATCATAAATACCGTTTACTCCGACTAGCTCTTAATAAAGAATCAGTTAATATCATTTTTTATATTTTAAAGTACCATTTAAATATGTTTCCTCAAAATTTAAATCATGATCTAAAACAATGAAGTCAGCATCTCTACCTGCCGCAATACTTCCGCACTTATCATCAATTCCAACGCTTCTAGCGGGCACATAACTAGCCATTTGGATTGCTTCTTCAGGAGTAGAAATATTCCAATCAACAACATTTTTAACTGCTTCCATTAATTTTAAGACACTACCAGCTAAACTTCCTGACTCTAACCTTGCGGCGCCATCTTTAACAACAACTGGGAACTCACCTAATGTATAATTTCCATCAGGCATTGCACCAGCACGCATACAATCAGTTACTAATACAATGTGGTCTGCTCCTTTAACGTTAATTAAAATTTTAGCAGATGCCGGATTAACATGTTGACCATCACAAATTAGTTCATCATAGACACTACTTAATGACATTGCTGCGCCAACCATCCCTGGCTCTCTATGATTAAGTGGGCTCATTCCGTTATACGTATGAACGAAAATAGATGCACCAGATTCTACTGCAGATTTAGCTTGATCAAACGTAGCATCACTATGCCCCAATGCTACTTTGACCCCTTGTTTAGTTAAGGCCTCAGTAAATTCTTTAACACCCTTTCGCTCAGGTGCAATCGCAATTTTTCGAATAAGTCCATGCGCTAATTTTTGCCAATGCTCAAAAATATCTATACTTGGATCTAAAAAGTATTTAGGATTTTGCGCACCTTTGTGTTTTTCAGTAAAAAATGGACCCTCAAAAAAGATACCCTGTATTTTTGCACCACGTACTTCACCATGACGCTTACCAAAGTCAGAAATAACTTCGTTCAACGTTTCTGGAGCTGCCGTCAATGTTGTCGGCAGAAATGAAGTAACGCCACATTCTAATAAACCTTCAGACATCATTTTTGCGCCCTCAAAATCGTTATCCATCACATCATATCCCTTTAAACCATGGACATGTGTATCTACAAGCCCTGGTGCAATCCATTTACCCGTATATTCTTTGATATCACCATCAGGTTTTTCTTGTTGATAATCACCAAATTTACCATCAATAATTGCCAAGTACCCTTCATTTTCAACCGTGTTTTTCAAGAAAAACTTATCTGCATGAATATAATATATTTCCACCAGTAATGCCTCCTATATTATTTTTGTTAAAAAGAAACTAGCCCATTATCCATAGTCTAGTTCCGCAGGCCTCTTCTAGAATAACTTGAAGAATGCACCTACTAAGCCAACAACTACTGTGAGCCCAATCAACATCAATGGAGATTTACCTTTTTTCAACATCCAGTAACAGAAGAATGTATAAAGAAGCGGTAATAATGCCGGCATCACTTTATCAATAACACCTTTTTGTAAATCAATATCAATTTTCCCAGCATGAATCACAACACCAAATTTAAAGTTAACGTATGTTGCAACCAAGGCTCCAACAACAGTTAATCCAACTATCGACGCAGCACGTGATATTTTTTTTGTATTTTCCTTCATACTCGAAATAGCACGAGTACCAGTTCTATACCCATAATTCATTAACCAGAATAGTAACCCAAAATGCACTGCATTAAAGACAACAAGGAATAAGATCGGTCCAAGTGGATTTCCATTCATTGATAATGAAACCCCAACTCCGGCTGTAATAGGTAGCAACGTTAACCAGAACATCGCATCCCCAATACCACCTAAAGGTCCCATCATTGCTACTTTGATACCACGAATAGTTGATCTATTTTCTTTATTTTCTTCCATTGCTAAAATAACACCTTGAACAAATGTTACTAAAAATGGATGTGTATTAAAAAATTGTAAATGATCAAGCATTGCATATGAGAAATCTTCTTTATCTTTATGAATTTTTTTCAATCCAGGAATTAAACTATAAGTCCACCCACCACCTTGCATACGTTCATAATTAAATGAAGCCTGTAAAAGTAGTGAACGCCAAACCATTTTGTTTAAATCTTTTTTTGTAATTACCTTTTCAACAGTAGGATCGTTATAAGTATCTGGGATCACAACATCATTGCGATCAAATTTCTTTTTAGATGCCATCACTATAGTCCTCCTCTTCATTAACTGTTACGGTTGCTACTTTTTTTCCACCATTATCAGATTTTGCTCCACCAATAAAGAAATCATAAGCAGCGATTGAAATACCAATGATTGCGACTCCTAAGATTGGTAAGTTACCATATGCTGCAACAACAAATCCAATTGCGAAGAATGGTGCGTACGCTGTCTTCCACATAATTTTTAACAACATGGCAAATCCAACAGCTGGCATAATACCACCGGCCGTACTTAATCCTGTTAAGATCCATGCAGGAACGGCTTCAACCATTCCTTGCGCTTTACTTGCACCGAGGAAGATTGGTAAGAACGCCATAATGAAGTAGAAAACAAACAAGATTAGCGGACCCATGTAGTTCAATCGATCAATTTTCTTATCATTACCTTCCATCGCGTATTCATCCATTTTATGCATAACTGGTGAGTAAGCTGTAAATAGTAATGTAACTAAACCTTGTACGGCAACTGCAAATGGTACGGCAATACCAACTGCTAATGTTGGTGTTTGATGAGCAATAATTGCAAATGCGGTTCCCATAATTCCACCAATAACAACATTAGGTGGCTGTGCTCCAGCAAGTGGAACCATTCCAGCCCAAACTAATTCTAATGTACCACCAACAATTAAGCCGGTTTGAAAATCTCCTAATATTAGACCAACTACTGCACCAGTAACGATTGGTCTATGAATATGTGTTAAACCACTATACATATCGATACCGGCAATACCAGCCCATAGTCCAATTAATAACGCTTGTACTAACATATAAATTTCCTCCTTTTTATTATTATATTTACGTTTTTAATATTCTTTCAGTAAGCGCATCATATCTGATGCCTTTTCATTCGGAATACCTTGAACCTCTAGTTCAACACCCAAATCATGCATTTTATTGAATGCTTGAACATCGGTATCATCGACTGAGATAGTTGCCGATAATTGTTTCTTCCCTTCTGAAAAATGTAAATTACCAATATTTACTTTCTTAATTGGGACACCTCCTTCAATAATTTTAGCCATGTCTTCTGGCGTACGAACAACTAATAATATTTTTTGTTTATCCGAGGCTTTACCAATAATACGAATCGTTTTTTTAATATCGAAAAAGCGGATTCCAACAGTTTCAGGAATAACCATCTCCATTAAACTTTGCTGTACATCATCTTTAGAAACCTCATCATTCGCAACTACAACTAGATTAGCGTCAATCGTATTAACCCATGTCATACCAACCTGTCCATGAACAAGTCTGTTATCAATTCTTGCAAGTAAAATGTTTGGTGTTGTCATAATAAATTCCTCCTTGAAATTTTTATTTATAGGCATGTAAAGTTACACCTTTAACTACACGATTTACGGTACCGCTTGGTGAAGGTGTATCTGGTGTGTTTCCCACTTTTACTGAACTTAATAATGAAATAGTTTGCGCATACATAACATCAGCAAGAGCCAGATATCCTTCTGGTAAAAGGGCATCTCCTGATTCAAATGTGAAACGATCACCACTAAAGTTATTCTGTCCCTCAATATCAATCCCAATTACTTTAGCGGCAATTTTATCTCCACTCACTTCTTCTAAAATATCAATATCGTATTGACGTGTATATTCTTGATTGTTAACAAATACAAAAACTAATGTTTTCTCGTTGACGAACGATTTAGGTCCATGTCGGAACCCCATTGAAGAATCAAACATTGTTGTTAGCTTACCTGCCGTTAGTTCAAGAATTTTCAACTGTGCCTCTCTTGTTAATCCCGATAAACTTCCGGACCCAAGATAGACAACCCGATCAAATTCCATATCAATAACAGCTTTTATTTCAGCTTCACGTTTAATCACTTCATGACCCATTGCAATAATAGTCTCAACATATTTTTCTTTAATATCCTTACGTGTTGTATCAAAAATTAATAACGCTGAGAGTGACATACAACTGTATGATCCAGTCATTGCAAATCCCTTATCATTAGACAGCGCAGGCATCATCAATAACAAATTACGTTCGTCATCTTTTGTACCAACAGCAAGTTTCCCTTCCGGAGCACAAGTAATTGTAATTTGATATAAATTTTTAATTATTTTTCTTGAAATTTCAACAGCGGCAACACTTTCAGGACTATTACCACTCCTAGCAAACGAAACTAAAATAGTCGTAGCATCTGGTACTAAATAATCATATGGTGCAGATACGATATCGGTTGTTGGAATACTTTCAAACTGATAATTTGCACGATCCCCGTGGTTACTTAAGTATGGTGTTACAGTATCACCAACATAAGCGGATGTTCCTGCTCCTGTAAAAATGACCCGAATCAACCCGTTCGAGGTAGATTTAACTGATTTTAAAAATGTCTTTATTTCGTCTGACTTTTCACTAAAATTATTAAATGCCTCAGTCCAAAGTTCAGGTTGTTGTTTAATTTCACCTGTTGTAATATTTGCGCCCATTATTTCCAACTCTTTTTCATTCTTCTCAAACATATTAAGCTCTCCTTTAGATGCCATTATCATCTATTTCTACTCTTTTTTTTGTTTCAAATTGCATAATACCTTTTTTACCAGCATCCAGTGCTTTCTCCATAAACGCGCTCATGTTCAAATCCCGGTTAAATAACATATCTAATAACATCGGTATATTCGATCCTGTTAAAACGCTTACATTATTATGCAGTAATTTTATTTTAACTGCTTCATTAAATGGTGTTCCTCCAGGAATATCAGTAAAGAAAACTATTCCATCTAAGCCGTTTAATTTGTTAAGCGCTTTCATATAGTCGCCGCTTAAATCTTCCGCGGTCATTCCTTGTATAAAATCACAAAGAATAAAATTTTCTTGTTGTCCGGCAATAAGTTCAATATTTGATCCCATTCCAGTTGCAAAGTTCCCATGTCCAGCTACTACCATACCAATCATATAATTATCCTCCCTTATTTATTGTGTCGAATATGATAAGTAAATTTATCACCCCTCGCAATACTCAACGTAAATTCAATTACTTCATTTTTTGTGTTATACGTCGTTCGCTCTAATTTAAGAACAGGTGCACCTTCATAAAAATTTAATAAAGTTGCATCATTGCCTGCCATAACACCTGCTGTTAAAGATTCATCAGCCGTTTTTACAATCTGGTTATAATCATCTAAAAAAATGACATACATCGCTTGCTTATTTAATGTCTCCACAGTTAAAGAGGGAAATTTAGCATACGGTAAGTAAGTTCTCTCTAACATCATTGGTTCATCTGATGCAAGTCTTAATCGTTTTAATTTAATTACCTTGGTACCAACTTCAACTTTTAAACCTTGAGCAATAAACTCATTAGCACTAATAACATCAAAGCTAATTATTTTACTACTCGGTTCTTTATCAAGGGAAACCATTTGTTCTGTAAAACTAAACGTTCCCCCTAAATCAGTCTTAATTTTAGCGATATTCGACACAAATGTTCCTTTACCATGTTGGCGATATACATAACCCATTAGTTCTAACTCATTTAGTGCTGTTCGGACAGTCGTACGACTCATATCGTAAGCAATAGATAAATCACGTTCAGACGGTAATTTATCATTCACCTTTAGATTCTTTTCAATTTCTTCTTTTAGCGTATCTACTAATTGATCATAGAGTGGACGCTCATAATTACCGTTTAACATTACTTTTCCCCCAAGTGGTTACTACCACATACATAATATATTATTTTTAAAACTCTTTGTCAATAGTTATTTTTATATTAACTATTATTAAATCATTTGTATTTTCAACATTGGTACCTACCATTAATCATGTTTTTTAATTCCCCCCTTCTAAAGTAATCATATTTCACTTTAAAGTTATAGATTATTAGCGACACACTACTTCGCTGTATAAAATTATCGTGACCGATATGACTTGCTTTCTAATTATATCAATTAAGCATAACTTTTATTTATTAGATTCTAAACTCATATAAATTCTTTCTACAATAAATACGTAAGGGTACTAAAAAGTTACTTTAGTCTAAATAATATACATCTAAAATAAAACGTTTACATTTTAGTAAAAGTTTAGTAAAATGTAGTTGTTAACTAAAAGAATGCGTTTTCACGTTTATTATTTTTATGTTTTGCTATTATGAATAACAATTTCTTTTACCAAAAATCTATTATATAGGAAGAGGTCATTAGAATGGATACAAATAAATTAACGATTGATGCCGAACGATTTGCAGCTGCAATTATTGCCGGAAATCCTAAGCAAACAAATGAAGATAACAAGATATATATTAAACGTCAATTGACGTTATACCTTGAATCAGTTTTGTTAGTTAATGATTTTAATTCTTTAGAAGAAAACCAATTAGGTTCTGCTAAAGAAAAACAACGTCAAGCAATTTTAGATAAGATTATCGAACACAGATATAACTAATTTTAACTACACTCGAAAGGAATTAAACTAATGAAAAATTCTAAAGATTTTAAACAATATGCTTCATATGCCTTTGGTGCATTTGGACATGATGCCTTTTATGCAACACTTAGCACTTATTTTATGATTTTTATTACAAGTCAATTATTCGTTACAAAGGATGCTGGTTTCAACGCTAAAATGATTGGTTACGTCACAACTATGATGGTTGTTATTCGAATTGTTGAGATCTTTTTTGATCCTTTAATTGGTGGCGTTATTGATAATACTCGTACTCGTTGGGGGAACTTTAAACCATGGTTACTAATCGGTTCAATTGTCAGTTCAATTGGATTAATCCTTATTTTCACTGATTTTGGTGGTTTAGCTACAAGCAATCCTTATCTTTACTTAATTCTTTTTGCCATTGTTTATATCATTCTAGATAGTTTCTATTCATTTAAAGATATTTCATTCTGGTCAATGTTACCAGCTCTAAGTGTCGAATCAGAAAAACGGACTAAATTTGGAACAATTGCTCGTTTTGGTTCAACATTAGGTGCTCAAGGTGTTATTATCGTTATCGTCCCAATCGTTGTCTTCTTTTCAAAAATGTTCTCAGGTACAACTGGTAATACACAAACAAAAGCAGGTTGGTTAGGTTTTGCTATTGTTATCGGTTTGGTTTCATTCTTAGGTGCTTTAGCAACTATTTTAGGAACTAAGATTGAAAAAAATGCAATTCGTGAAAATACTGAAAAAGTTCGTTTCCGTGATGTTTTCAAAGTTATCGGTAAAAATGATCAGTTAATGTGGTTATCATTATCATATTTCCTTTTCGCTTTTAGTTATGTTATTACAAATTCACTTTTGATTTACTACTTCAATTATGTTTTAGGTAGTGCAGCTGCATTTACTACTGTTGGTGTTCTAACAGCAGTCTTAGGAATTATTTCAGTTTCATTGTTCCCAACTTTAGTTGCATTGGTTCATCGTCGTGCTATCTACCTTGGCGGAATCGCTGTCATGCTATTGGGTTACATTCTCTTCCTATTTGCTGGTACTAACCTTGTTGTTGTCTTAATTGCTGTTGGCTTATTCTTCTTCCCATATCCACTTGTTTTCTTAGCAGCATTGATGACAATTACGGATAGTGTTGAATACGGTCAATTAAAGAGTGGAACACGTAATGAATCTGTTACTTTAGCAGTTCGTCCTTTGTTGGATAAATTAGCTGGTGCCTTCGCTAATGGTGTTGTTGGTTTTGCCGCAATCCAAGCTGGTATGACAGGTAGTGCTAAACCAAGCGATATTACAAACAGTGGTTTACTACAATTCAGAATGTACATGTTCTTCGTTCCAATGGCCTTAATAATTGTTGCTGCTCTTATCTTTATGTCAAAAATTAAATTGACTGAAGCTAAACATGCTGAAATCGTTACAGAATTAAAAAAGAAATTAGATTAATATAATTAAAAAAACAGCGATCAGATAAAATCTGGTCGCTGTTTTGCTGTCTAATCGTTAAGTCCTTTACCATCAAGAATTTTCGGAATATATTTAATAATTCTAGCCTCACGCGTTTCTGTTTTTTTAGCATCTGCAAAATAACGTGCATACGTTTTTTGACGTCCAAGCGTTAACGTTTCAAAAAATTCTTCCAATTCTGGCATTTCATTCATTTTTTTCTGGAATTCCACTGGCAACACTAATTCAGTTGGTTTACCCTTAGGAACCTTTAACCCAGCCTTTTCTGCATTAATTGCTTGTTGAATGTAATCACTTATCTCTACTTTTAAATCAGTAACATCTTTTAAGCTATGAAATCTAATTTGGCGACCAACCTCAGTATGTTCGCCCGTTGGAACTAAAATACCCTTACCATCATCAATCAGAGTTCCTTTTAAGAAAAGTAATGCCATATACTCTTTAAATCCTTGAATTAAGACAATATTTTTACCATTTAGTGTATAACAAGGTTTGCCCCATTTAAATTCTTCAGTCAGTCCCGTTTCGAGTGCAAGTTCTCTTAACTGTGTCATTTCTTCTTTCCATTGTGTTGCTTTTTCTAAGTGTAAATCAACTTTTGGATTCTTTTTAATTTCTGTCATTGTCTTAACCCCTTTATTTTATAATCTTTTTTCTGGATTTAATTGTAGCCCAATCAATGAACATAACAAGAAAAATGCAGCTAATAATATCGTTTTAGTTCCCATTATCGGTACCATAGCACCCATAGAAATTGCGCCAAAAAGAAATGCTAAGACGACACCCAACATCCGCCAACCTTTAGCCATTGCGATTATATTACCTTTAACAATTCCGTCATAAAAACTTTCAGCCATTGTCCTCAAATTACCCGTCATCATAAATGACGTAAAAGGTCCTCCGTTGATTTGTCTAAATTCTTGAAGTTGAGCTGCTGCAACCATTGAAATGATTCCTGTAGATAACTGTGCTGGCCAATTTCTTGGAATAAATGCAACAATAATTAAAAGGATCGTCTCAATACCGATAACAAATCGTTGTCGTTTATTAATTGAATCTTCTTCTTTAAATCGATGTTGCAGATTTCTAGTTATAATAATACCAATCATAAAAGCAAAAATTGGAATCAGATGATCGAATATGGCCCCCCATTTCATTTGGCCCATATCAATACCTAATATAATTAAATTTCCGGTTTGCATACCAGCGAAAACACCATCATGTACGATATAGGTATACGCATCAAATCCCCCGCCGGCAAATATTAATCCAGCGAACAGTACCCTATCCAATAGTGACATTGGTTTTTTCATCAAATCCTTCTTTCAGATTGTACTTAAAATATTCTTTCAAATTAAGTATACTAAATTATCAGAAGTTAACAAGAATATACGATTAATTTTTACTATTAAAGACGTTATCAAGCGATTTTTTCTGTTTTAAAGTTTATAATGAAATTAGTTTTTATAAGACAAGGGAGATTACTTTTATGCATTTAGCCATTATTGGTGCCGGACCACGAGGTCTGATTACACTTGAACGACTCATTGCTTGGCAACAAGCAGATCCTTCAAATTCACCACTTACTATTGATTTATATGATCCATATGGTGTTGGTGGGCGCGTATGGTCACCAACTCAACCACACGAATTAATCATGAATACCGCAGCTCAACAAATTAGTTTATTCTATGGAACAAGCGTCCAATCTATTGGTCCAGTTATCCCAGGACCAAACATTTTCGAATGGGCTCAATCTGATGCTCATGATTTTATCGAAATAAATAATTATTCAGCGGATTTTTTAACTGAAATTAAAGATTTACATCCAAACGATTATGCAACAAGAGCACTTTTTGGTGTTTATATCCAATGGTACTACGCTGAATTACTTAAACGTGCCTCTAACAATATCACAATTAATTTGAATAAAAGTACGGTTACACAAATTTCAAAAAAAGCTGATCAATTTGAAATCACAACCGCCTTACCTTCAGTTAGCATCGTTGACTATGTCGTAATGTCTTTAGGTAATCTTGAAAATGAATTATCTGTCGGACAAAAAAGATTTGATACATTCGCTACAGAAAACAAGTTAACTTATGTTTTACCAGGCTTTCCAAATGAAACAAAACTAGATCATATCACGCACGAAGATACTGTTATTTTACGTGGCTTAGGTCTTAGCTTCTTTGATTTAGTGACCCGTTTGACTGTAGGCCGTGGTGGTCTATTTAAGCGATTAGAGAACGGGCAACTACAATATCAAGCAAACGGTAACGAACCTCACATTGTGGCAGGTTCGCGTCGTGGATGGCCTTATCATGCCAAAGGGGATAATCAAAAATCACCCGGCGAAGAAACTCAAGCTCATTTTTTAACGGCGGCTAAAATGGCAGTTTTCATGGAAAATGGTACCGTTTCTTTCAATGAATTTTGGACCTTATTAAGTCATGACGTTGAATATCAATATTATTCATTACTTGTCGCACAGAATTATCCAAAAATCGATTTAACAAAATTCCAATTAGCTTTCTTAAAAGATCCTAAAGTAACCGTTGAGCGATCAATTATTCTTGAAGAAGATCGCTTTAATTGGGATCATCTAGGAAATCCAATGACTAAAAAACCTAATGAAGATTTCAAAGCCGTTATGTTAGACCATTTACAAAAAGATGCAGTAGATGCAAAATTAGGTACTAAGACCGGACCATTGACCAGTGCTCTTGAGGTTTTACGTGACTTACGTCTTCCGGTTAGACAATTAATTGATAACCGTCTCTTAACAGATGATGACTATTTAACTAACTTCTTAGGCTGGTTTAATTCATTAAATAACTTTTTAACAATCGGGCCTCCTACCATTAGAGTTGAACAATTACGGGCACTCGTTGAAGCTGATGTTGTTACACTATTAGAACCTGGAATGGTCGTCGATACTAAAGATCATCAATTTGAAACATATAGTGCAAACCAACCAGATCAACGCTACTTAGCAACAACTCTAATTGAAGCACGCGTTCCTGCTGTTCATGCGACAACAGCAACAAGTCCTTTAATAAAACAGTTACTCGATACAAAAATCGCCAATCCTTTAATTTTAAATCCAACTAAAGGTGATTCTGTTATAGATGGCGCAGTCAACGTTGACCCTGTCAGCAATTTATTACTAGATGAGCATAAGACACCGCAACCTGGTTTATACTTCTGGGGTGTTCCGACTGATGGTGTTCATTGGCTAACAGCTGCAAGTCCAAGACCTTTTGTAAATGATGTTAGTTTACGCACAGCTAATGATATTGTTAAAGCTATTTTTACAGAAGAGTCACATAAATAATAATTAAAAAAGTGAATCATACCCTATATTGAGAATAGAGTATGACTCACTTTTTTAATATCTTTTACCTATTAAATTGACGTTAATTAATCCTAAAATAATAATTTTCTACTTGAGGATAACATTATATTCTAAATCATGATAAAATCATTAACTAGATATCCATCAACATTTCTTTATTAATTATGCTACTTAAATCAAAGGAGAAAAATGATAAAATCAATTATGCACGATGAAATATTTCTCGCACAAAAAGCTGAGATTGCAACTAAAAATGATGGCTCAATCGTAACCGATTTATTAGATACATTAGAAGCAAATAAAGAGGTTTGTGTTGGAATGGCTGCCAATATGATTGGTGTGAATAAACGAATTATCGTTTGCCAATTTGGTAATCTAAATGTTCCCTTTATTAATCCTAAGATTACAAAAAAATCTGGACGTTACAACGTCAATGAAGGTTGCCTTTCGTTGACTGGCGAACGTCCAGCACAACGATATGATTCCATTACAGTTGATTATTTAGACAAATCATTTCAACCACAAACCCAAAAGTTTTCAGGTTGGATGGCACAAATCATTCAACACGAAGTCGATCATTGTGAAGGTATTATCATCTAAATGAAAAAATCTCGAGAAAATAAATTCTCGAGATTTTTTTATTATTTAAATTTAAGCTTGAGCAGTTGGATAAATCGTAAATTCATTAACATTAACTTCTTCTGGTTGATCAATGGCAAACTTAACCACGCGTGCAATTGCGACCGGATCAATTCCAACTTGTTCATAAAATGACGACATCCCTGAAAGGGTTTGTTCATCCGTAATAGTATTTAATAATTCTGTGTTAATTGCTGCTGGATATAAGGTTGATGTTCTTATATTTGTTTTTTCCATAGCACTTTCTGTCCTTAGAACTTCCATTAAATTACGGACAGCAAATTTTGTTGCGCCATAAACACCTGCATCTGGGAATGATTTAATGCCTGCAACAGATGATGTTGTAATAACATGTCCATGTTTTTGTTCAATAAATATAGGCAACACTGCAGCAATTCCGTTCAATACACCTTTGATATTGATATCAATCATATCATCCCATTCATCCGTTTTTAAAGCCGATAAGGGCGAGTTAGGCATGATTCCAGCATTATTGAATATAACATCTATCCCACCAAAAGTTTCTTGTGCTAAAGTAACTAAATTCTTAACGTCACTTGCCTTAGTGACATCAGTAACGGCATATGTTGCCTGACCACCATTCTTTTTAATTTCTTCAACAATCTTTGCTAACTTAGCTTCACGACGAGCACCTAAAACGACTTTAGCCCCACCTTCAGCTAACATTCTGGCCGTTGCTTCACCAATACCACTTGATGCTCCTGTAATAACAACAACTTTATTTTCTACTGACATATCATTATCCTCCAATTTAATTAGTATGTTTACATTACTCTTTAAAGTGCACTCTAAGTCAACAAAAAAAGACTCATTTTTATACAAAATAAAAGTGAGTCTCTAGTACCTATTTATTTAAACGGTAAGCAGCGTGATATAAAGGGCCTACGTATTCATTAAATGCAAAACCTGATTTAATTCCAGCAGTTACAAAATCTTTTGCTTTATAGACAGCTTCTTTAACTGACAATCCGTTTGCAAGGCCCGCAGTTATGGCCGCTGCAAATGTACATCCTGCTCCATGATTATAAGCAGGCGTTATCTTTTCAGTTTCTAAAACCTCAAATTGAGTTCCATCATAAAATAAATCAAGCGCCTTTTCACCCTTAAGAGCTTTACCGCCTTTAACAACGACATTTTTTGCACCTAACTCATGAATCTTAATAGCTGCTTGTTTCATGTCGTCAAGTGATTTCAAAGTTCCCATTCCAGATAAAACACCAGCTTCAAACAAATTAGGCGTTGTGACTGTCGCAATTGGGATCAATAAATCACGGATAGCATCAGCTGCTTCTGGATTTAATACTTCATCTTCACCTTTACAAACCATAACAGGATCAATCACAACATTCTTAATCTCTTTTTCTAAAATGCTTTCACGAGCTACTTCTGTAATTGCAACACTACCAAGCATCCCTGTTTTCATTGCAGCAATATCTCCGCCGGCACCTGTCGTTTTCAACTGTGCTTTTACTAATTCAGCATCCATAACAGTTACGTTATGTGCCCATCCAGCATCTGGATTCATGGTAACAATTGAAGTTAGCGCAACCATACCATAAGTTCCAAACTCTTCAAATGTTTTCAAATCTGCTTCCATACCAGCGCCACCACTTGCGTCGCTACCAGCAATTGTTAAAACCTTAGGAATTATTTTCGTCATTACTAATCTCCCTTTTATTGGATGATTTATTTTTAAATTAATATTATTTTATCATACGCCTTGTTATAAACAGCGATACTATTAGGAGTCTTACGCTTCAGAAATATATCGGTATCATTAAAGAGCCACTCAAAATTTTAAATGACAGCTTTCACTTCTTATAAACCTAATGACATAAAAAAAGTTTTTTTATTTATCTAATTTTTGATCGACACTTTTTGTTTCTCTTAATAAAAAGACTGCTGCTAGAATTCCAATAATCATAATGACCAATGATGTTAAAACAACTTGAATCATGCCTTTATCAAAAGCTGTTAAAACAATCTTTTGAACTTTATCAGCATAAGGAGTCGCTATTATTTTTTGACTCCACGCAACCATATGTCCAGAAAATGCTCCTGCATTTACTAAGGCTTGCTGAATACCCGTTGCAGCTACACTAGGAATATGACTATCACTAAAACCAGTGCTCAAACTTGATTCATATGCTTTAGTTTGTGCTAAACCAAGAATTACAACGCCTACTGTTATTCCAATTTGACGAAAAACATTCAATAAACCAGATGCCATGCCAATTTCTTTTGGATTAATATTATCCATAGCAGCAGTATTAATCATCGGATTAATAATAGCGTTACCCAATCCAGTTAATACAAGAAGCGGAAGTAATTGCATGTAGGTAAAGTCCGTTGTTGTTACCTGGCTAAACGTAAATAAACCAAGTGAGGCAACGATAAATCCAAGTGAAATCATCCACTTTTTACCAAACTTGTATCCTAGAACTCCTGTAAAAGGACCTAAGACAAGCGACCATAAACTCATAGGTAGTTGATGTAATCCCGTGGAAAAGGCTGAATATCCCATATAATTTTGCATTAAACTTGTTTGATAAGCGGCTAACGCAAAGATACCAGCACCAAGTGCAAATGCAAGAATTACAACACCAACAAAATGACGATTTGTTAATAATGTTAAATTCATCATTGGCGATTTAACTTTTAACTCTACAAAAACAAAGGCAGTTAAGATTAAAATTGATGCAATTAACCATCCCATAACATGCATATCAGTCCAAGCCCAATGCATATGTTGTTCTTTTTGAATTAAGCCATAAATACCAGCAAATAATCCAACTGCTGAAAGAATCATTCCTATAAAATCAATCGATTCCCCAGCGCCATATGCAGGTGTTTCTTTAACATTTCTAATAACCAAATAAATCGCAATGATACCGACCGGTAGATTAACAAAGAAAATTGAAGGCCAACCAAAGTTCTCAACTAAAAATCCACCAACTAAAGGTCCGATTGCTGTTGAGAATCCAATAACTGATCCTAAAATACCAAGTGCTGTCCCACGTTCTCGGCCTTCAAAGTTAGACGCAACTAACGCCATTGATAAACTCATCATTCCTGAACCACCAATTGCTTGAACTGCTCGACCAAAATCAAGAACTAATAAGTTTGGTGCAAGCCCATTTACAACAGATGCAATCGTAAACAAAATTGTACTAGCGATGAAGACTTTTTTTCGTCCAAACATATCACCTAATTTTGAAACAATTAATAAACTGACTGCATACATTAACGTATATGCATTTAATATCCATTGTAAATCACTAAATGTTGTTTTAAAATCAACTGCCATACTTGGTAAAGCAACATTTACAACAGTAACATCTAAAAGGCCCATAAAAACACCTAAACTCATAGCGAACAATGCTACCCAACGATTTGTTGCTTTTTTCATTTTTTATTCTCCTTTTGTATATCTTTAATTTGCTCCACTACACCAATATAATTCATACCACATATTTTAAAGCAATAAGTTTCATTCCATTTAGAATCATGGACGACCATTTTTCCAATACCAATCGTAACTTATATCCTGACATATTACGACTCATTAGTACTGTTAAAATTAATAATCTATACATATCACTTTAGCGTCTTTCTTCGAAGTCCTTTTAGAAATCACTATTAGACTCATATAAGTATAGTTTTTTTAGCCCTATTTGCAAGTTTTTTGTAAAGCTAATATTTTGCCAATATACCTTAATCATGATAAGTTTTACTTATAATAAGTAAATAAAAAGGAGATTTTATAATGGCAAAATTAACAGAAGATATGAAAAAAATGATTCCTGAACAACTTAATTTTCTTTCAACCGTAGATGAAAATGGGTTCCCACAAGTTGGTCCTAAAGGATCAATGCGTGTTTTTGATGATACGCATTTGATTTATAATGAAGAAACAGCTAAACATGCATTACACAATCTTCAAAATAATGGCCGTGCAGCTGTTGCTGTTATAGATCGTCCTAATCTAAAAGGCTTCCGGTTTGAAGGCACAGCACATTTAATTGATTCCGGTAAAATTTTTGACGATGCTGTTAAATTTGGTGAAGAACGCCATTTACCAAAAATGTACTATGCTGTCATCATTGATGTTGAACGTATTTACAAATTAGATGCTGGCCCAACTGCTGGTGATTTAATTGCTGATTAAATATTAAGACAAAAGGACTAAATCCCGTAAATGGGATTTAGTCCTTTTGTCTTATTTTTGAGCTAATTGTTCTAAAATAGCTAATCCAACACCATCTTCATCATTCTTTTTTGCATGATGATTAGAAATATCTTTATTAATTTGATGACCATTCTCCATTGCATAACTGATACCTGCAGCTTTTAACATCGATATATCATTCAAATTATCGCCAATTGCCATCACTTCTGACATAGGAATACCCATACTATCAGCAAATTTTTTCAACGCAATCCCTTTTTGTGCATTAACATGATTAACTTCAAGATTATTATCCCCTGAAGAAGTCACAATGAGTGTTTCATTTTCTTCAATTTTATTTTTTAAAACAGATAAGTCATCTGATTCATCCGTTTTTCGAATAAGAAATTTAAACAAATCTATTTCAGAATCATCAATAATTTCACTGTAATCGTCTATATAATGAATAGGATTTAAGTTTAATTTGATAACCGCTTCATCATATTTAAGAGGATCATCTGAATAAACACCTTTTGACGTCATAACTTTGAAAAAGGCATGTTCATTCTTCAAAAATTTAATGAGTTTTTGTGCCTCTTTTTTTGATATTGGAAAACTATTAATTTGTTTGCCTTCCTCAGTTACCGTAGCGCCCCCATTATAATTAATCATCGGTGCACTAATACCTGCTGCGTCAATTAAGGGTTTTACCTCATCATAACTTCGTCCAGTGGCAACAACAAAAGTCACTCCCATTTCTTGAGCCTTCTTAATAGCCGCTGCGTTACCCTTCGAAATACTATTTTCATTATTTAATAACGTGCCGTCCATATCTGATGCGATAATTTTAATCATACTTACTAGACACTCCTCTGATTTCAGTTTAGTAGCAACTTAAGCATAGCATGCCACCTAAATAGTGTAAACGTTAACATCTAGACAAAATTAAAAAAGACTACTAATCTATAGTAATCTTTTCTAATTTATGTTTCCTAACCTAACTAATTTAATTATCGATTGTTATGCTAATTCCCGTTAATCTATTTGAGAATATTGATAATTTACTTGCATAACTTGGATGATCATTATTAGCTTGAACAACTTGTTTAAGTGTACCAAAGTCATCCGTAATAATACCATCAACGTTCATAAATAACATCTTTTGCATAATCGTTTCATCATTTACAGTCCAAGCATAGACATCCTGGTTCTTATCATGTGCCTTGCTCACAAATGAGTCATCTAGAGTTGTAGCTTCCATAGTGTACGCATTTGCTGGTGTTTCTGGAAATGATATATTATATGGAATAATAAAACTGATATAAAGCTTTGGTGCTTGTTTTTTTACTTGTGAAACAACATCATAACTTAAAGAATGAATTCGATCCTTATCAGCTAATAGTCTTTTTTGATATTTTTTAACAAAGTTTTTAGTCATATTGGGACTATCTTGCGGAGATACTTTGATTTCAACTAATAATTTTTGATGATTCTTCTCTGCTGCCTTTAAATATTCATCGAAACTTGGAATTTTAGCTGAATAACCATTTTCACGAACAGTTAATGCTGTTAACTCGGATAATGTTAAATCATGTACTGTCCGATTAACATTCGCTAAATTTTCCAAATTTGGATCATGCATAACAACAAATTTATGGTCTTTTGTTTCTTGAATATCCATTTCGATGTAATCAGGTTTCTCTTTAGCTGTTTTTTCTAAGGCAGGAATGGTATTTTGTACACCATTTCCATCATCAACTCCACGGTGAGAAATAAGAACTGGATAGTCATTTAGCATCCCCTTTAAGTAAACATAATTATAAATAGAAGCTGTCCCTGCAACTAGTATCAGGAGAACAACGACACTAACTTTCTGTAATTTAATAAAGCGTTTCTCTTTATAGAATGTTTCTTGAACGGGTTTCAAATGCGGTTGTTGTTCTTCAAAAACATCTAGCGCAATACCTAACAACATAGTCACACTTAAAGCTAATACGATTTGTCCTAAAATTTCCAAAATAAACAGATTAAACATCACAATCATAAATGCTTGATTTTGAAAATGATTATCTACATAGTTCTGAATTAGGAACAAACTAATTTGAACAATTCCTGATATAAAAGCTATAGAAGCCGTAATTACTAATCCTTTTGTGACGGTTATCCAAAATTTGCCACGTCCAGCTTCCCAACTTTGTTTAATTAAATGACCGATTCTTTTTTCTGAACTAAACAACATAGTTGGAATAAAACTAATTAATCGGATAGAGAAGAAAAATGCTACACCATAGACTAAAAGTATTGGGCCCCAGATAGCTGGACTTGTCCACATATCTTGAAGAATAAAATCTGGAATAGTCACCTTATTTAATAAAGTAGATGTAAATAAGACTTGTCCAAATGGTAAAATTAAAACGAAGTAAAAAATAACGAGCAACGCTGTTAAAGGACGTAACTCTAAAACGTCATGAATTGATTGTTTTAATAATGACTTAAATTCAATTTTTAAATCATAACGAATAGCTTGAATACCCCTGATCATGAAAGACATTTGAATATAAACAATACTTAATATAACTAATATAACAAGGATAAACTCAATTAATAATATAGGTTTATCCTCAATAACCGAAATAATGTTAGTATAGGTTAAATATTCGACTTGGTTACTACTAAGTATCTGGCTTACCACCCAAGTTAAGATTGGTTGTACCACTGCAGATAAAATATAATTAGTAACAACTACTAAAATAAAATACAATTTCCAGTGTTGAAAAAATTCCTTATAACTTTGATTTAAAAAATGAAATGTTCTACGCATATTTTCCCCCAATTAAATATTTAATATGTACTTTATACTATCATAGCCTTACCTTTTTTTACATTTATTGACTTTATCCGCGTAAAAATTGAATCTTACTACCTTAGCGTGGTAAATTAGATAGTATCGTTTCTCATAAAAGGAGTTCATCATGTTAAAACATAAAAAAGGTTGGTTTATCTTATTATTCTTAGTCCTAATCGTCTCTATTGGTTCATTATTCTTTTTCATTCAAAATTCTCACTCCGTTTCCAATACTAATCACCAAAAAAATAGCTCTAAAAAGGTAAGTTCATCTTTACCCAAGAAAACTATTAAGAAAAATAAGCTCATTTCAAATACTAAAATAGACAGTTCGCATTGGAAATCATTTAAGGGCCAGACCGAATTTCCAATTTTAATGTATCATAGTATTTCTGTTGGAAATTCACTTCGTATTCCTGAAGCACAATTTGCCCATCAAATGCAGTGGCTTAAAAAAAATGGTTACTACACGTTATCACCTGCTGAAGCTATCGAAGTTTTTAAAACACATAAAAAACCTGCTAATAAAATTGTTTGGATTACTTTTGATGATGGTTACAAGGATAACTATGAAAAAGCTTATCCTGCTCTCAAAAAATATCATCAAAAAGCAACCATCAACTATATTACAAGCCACTTTGGCCACATAAACAAACTAACTATGCCACAAATGAACGAGATGCGAAAATCAGGTTTAGTAAGTATTCAAAGTCATACTGTCCATCATGAGGAACTTAATCAGATGACCGATGCACAACAAACTTTTGAATTTAAGAATTCGAAAAAATGGCTAAACAATAAATTTCATCAAGAGACATCAATTATTTGTTATCCAGTTGGTCGCTTCAATAACCAGACCGCTAAACTTGCTAAAGATGCAGGCTACAAACTTGGTCTAACGACATTACCAGGACTCGCTAATGAAAGCCAAGGACTATTCACCTTGCATCGTGTCCGTATCTCACCCGATTTATCAGATATTTCTTACAAGTATCTTTTAGAACACGGCATGTAAACAACACAAAAAAAAGGAATAAATCGCTGTTTGATTACAGTGATTTATTCCTTTTTTTTGTTAAACATTTTAATACACCGAAAGAATTATTTAATTAAGCTTAGTTCTAACCCTAATGCTTCTGCGACACGTGTTCCGTATTCCTTATCAGCTTGATAAAACTGTTTAGTTTCACGAATCTTTATCTCAATATCTTTAACTTGTCCCAGATTTAATTTAATATTTTCAATTAAACGTGCTTTTTCATCAGTAGGTAACAATCGATATAATTTACCGGCAGCAGTATAATAATCCTCATTTACTGAATAGTTGCCTACTTTTCCATCCAATGTATCACCATGAACTTCTGCATGGCGATTTTCTTCAGGTCCACCTAAACTGTTGGGCTCATAGTTAACATCACCGTTCTGATTTTGCGCCATTAAACCATCTCGTTCATAATTATGAACCTCATTTTTAGGACGGTTAGTTGCCAATTGTTCATAGTTAGCACCTAATCTATATCTTGCAGCATCTTTATAACCAAATAAGCGTCCTTGGAGTAATTTATCTGGTGAGGCTTCAATTCCTGGAACGAAGTTAGCTGGTGAAAATGCTAATTCTTCAATATCTTCAAAATTATTTTTTGGATTTTCATCTAAAACCATTTGGCCAATTTCAATTAATGGATAGTCCTTTTGCGAAATAACTTTCGTAACATCAAAGATATCTTGCGGATAGGCTAATCCTGCTTTGTAAGGCACAATTTGTACGGCTACTGTCCAACTGGGGTAATCTTGATCCTCAATCGCATTATACAAATCATTTTGTAAGTAATCAGAATCTTTTCCTCTTAATTCTTCAGCAACCTCATTACTTAAATTATGAACACCTTGGTTTGTTTTGAAATGATATTTAACCCAAAATTGTTCACCTTGCTTGTTTACCCATTTAAAAGTATGACTTCCATAACCGTGCATCATTCGGTAACTAGCAGGGATCCCACGATCACTCATAAGCATTGTTACTTGGTGAACTGTTTCAGGTGATAACGACCAGAAATCCCACTGCATATCCTGACTTCTAGCATGCGTTTTTGGGTCACGCTTTTGGGAATGTATAAAATCTGGGAATTTCAAAGCATCATTAATAAAGAAAACGGGCGTATTATTACCCACAATATCGTAGTTACCTTCATCTGTATAAAATCTTACTGCAAATCCTCGTACATCTCGATAAGTATCCGGATAACCTGCCTCACCAGCTACTTGTGAAAAACGGGTTATGACTGGCGTTTTCTTGCCCAAACCATTGAAAAGACCTGCCATAGTATAATCACTCATATCTCTAGTTAATTCAAAATAGCCTTTAGCCCCTGCCCCTTTTGCATGGACCACTCTTTCTGGAATACGTTCTCGATTAAAATGTGCCAATTTTTCTAGTAATTGGTAATCTTGAACTAAAACCGGTCCACGAGCCCCAGCTGTTTGTGAATTTTGATTATTCGCCCATGTTTGACCTTCATTTGTTGTTAAATCCCCCATGATGATTCCTCCTATTATCTTATTTATAAGTCCAATCCTAGCACCTAAACTGATAATTACAATTATTTTGACTTTTATAACTTGAATCGGAAAGTAGGTTTTAAATATCATAGTGAGTTCTAGTTAATGTTTATTTTTTTATCATTTTATGACATTTTAAATCAAATAATAACAAAAAGCCTTGATAACATAGTATTGTTATCAAGGTTTTAAAATTAATTTTATCTAGTTTTTTAAGAAAACTGTTACAGAAGCCGCAATTACAATTAGTATAAGACCAATAATAATAACTAACCATTCTTTACCCGTTTTTTTAGTGCGCATAACGACAATTCCTGAAATCGTTGCTCCAACAATTGAAACTTGTGAAAGGACGAATCCAGTTGCCAATCCAAGCATTGCAGGTTGAGCTGAAACTAAATAACCCAATGCTGCCATTGCAAAGAAGAAACCAGAAAAAATTTGTTTGTACGTAACACTTTGTGTAAAAATGTTATTTTTATTTTTCGTTAATTCATAAATTCCAAGAATTAATCCAAATGCTGCCATCCCGATAGCTTGTGCTAAAAACATATGCATACCATCAGTATTTTTAGTATATTGTGGAAGGATACCATATAATGAATAACCAACTTGGGCAATCAATAAGACACCAACTGCCTTTGTAAGTAGTTCTTTATTTCCAGCTGATTTCTTTTCTTGATAAGTTGTCATATAAGCTCCAACCAAGATAACAAATACAGCGATGAATCCATATAATTTTGATGAAACTGGACCCCAGTTACCAAGCATTACAACACCCCAAACTACATTTGCTGTAATTTGGAAAGCTGTTGAGATTGGCATTGCTTTAGCAGAACCTAAAGCATTTCCATCCTGATCTTTCATCCCAAAAGCCATAATAGTTAAAACATTTCCAAAGGCCCAAGCTGCCCCTGAGAAAAATGCTAACCAAAAATTAGAACCTTGTAACATGGGCATTCCCATGACTAATGAAAGGACGATTGCAACAATCAAAGTTCCCCATGTTGCTCCAAAAATACCTTGAACTGGTTTACCGCCAAAATATGATACTAAAGTTGGATATGCACTCCAACCAATAATTGCTAAAAGTGAGAAAAATAATCCTAACATATTCATTTTTATATCATCCTATCCTTATATTAATAACTATTTAATTGCTTCGCCTTCAAAATCAACATTTGATTCCAAAACGATATTTGAAAATGGTGTGATTTCACCTGTTCGTACTGTAGCAATATTATTATCATCACGACTCATCGATTTCAATTCATCATGTGAAATGAAAACAACTTCAACATCATCATCTAATAAAGCCTTGATAGCAGCATATTGTTCAGGATTAACCGTTTTAATTTCTTCAGCTAAAAAAGCTTTTTGAATTTTCATTTCAGAAAGTGTTGCAGCTAAAACATCAATAAATAATGGTAATCCACGTACGATTGAAAGATCAATTTTACGTCCATCATCCTTAATTGGTAGGCCTGAGTCACCAATTGTTAACCATTGTGTATGTCCAATTTCAGAAATAGCATTTGATAATTTTGTATTCAAAAGATTAGTTTTACGCATAATTTATCTCCCATTCAACAATTTAAATTTATTTATTAGCATCCAAAACAGCTAATACAGCAGATTCAGTTGGAATACTTGGTTGTGCACCAGCATGTGACACCGTTACAGATGAAGCAGCTGATCCATAACGCATAGCTTCAGCTAAATTATCTAAATTAGCATGTAAACGTGTTGCTGTAGCACCAATAAAAGTATCGCCGGCAGCAGTTGTATCAACAGCCTTAACCTTAAATGCTGGAACGACTCCTTCTTCACCATTATCACGCATGTAGAAAGAACCTTCTGAGCCAATTGTAATGATTACGGTATTAATTCCACGTTCAAAATAGTACGCAGCATTGTGTATCATTGAATGTTCATCAGTCACTTCTATCCCAGTCAATAAGAATGTTTCATGTTCATTTGGTGTAATAATATCAGTTAATTCTAATAATTCAGCTGGTAGTCCACCATTTTCAGGCATTGGAGCTGGGTTCAAAATTGTTTTAACACCATGTTCGCGTGCAATCTTGAAACCTTCAATAACTGATTCTGTTGGAATTTCTAATTGCGCAATCAAAAAATCTGATTCAGCAATGGCAGCTTCATGTGCGCGTACATCAGCTGGTGTCATATCAGCATTAGCGCCACCATAAATATGGATAATATTATCGCCTGTTTCGGCTGAAACAGTAATATAAGCTTGTCCAGTTTCTTCAGTATCTGAAACAATCACATGTTCAGTGCTTAAGTTTTCAACATTCATATTCTTTGAGGTATCAAATTCTTTACCAACTTTTGTAATCATGTTAGTCTTTGCACCAGAACGTGCAGCGGCAACACCTTGGTTCAATCCTTTTCCACCCATTGCTTCAACTTGATGATTTGGTGTGTGTAAAGTTTCGCCGCTAGTTGCGAAACGGGGTACAGAAACAACCTTATCAATATTAGTTGAGCCCAAAACAGTAATAACTTTTGCCATAACGTTTCTCCTTCATTTCTTTGATATATTTATCAAATAGAATGTGTATTCGATTACATCAATATAATACATATTATTTGCTTTGGCAAGCGCTTTCTGGTTTTAACTGCTAAAACTACCGACTTTTTCGCCAATTATTGACTAATACAAAAAAACCTGATGACATAAAATTGTCATCAGGTTTTTTATTAATATTAAAGTTTAATTTTGCTTACGATGTTTAATTTGTCATCAAGATCGTAAACAACTGGTTCGCCAGTTGCCATTTCAACGCCCATGATGTCTGCATCAGAGATGTTTTCAATGTATTTTGTAAGGGCACGTAATGAGTTACCATGTGCAGCAACGATTACATTTTTGCCTTCAAGTAATTTAGGAGCGATTTCGTCTTCCCAGAAAGGAATAACACGTTCCAAAGTAACTTTTAAGTTTTCGCCACCTGGGATAGCTTTAGGATCTAAATCAGCATAACGACGATCGTTAGCTGCTGAACCTTCATCAGTTGCGCTTAAAAGTGGAGGTAATGTATCGTATGAACGACGCCATACAAGAACTTGATCTTCACCGAATTGTTCTGCTGCTTCGGCTTTGTTTTGGCCTTGTAATGCACCATAATGACGTTCATTTAAGCGCCATGATTTGATTTCAGGAACCCATAATTGGTCTGAACCTTCAAGTGCGTAATGTAATGTTTTAATAGCACGTGTTAAAACAGATGTATAAGCTTGATCAAATTCGATTCCAGCTTCTTTAATCTTTTTACCAGCTGCTTGTGCTTCAGCAACGCCTTGTTCGCTCAAGTTAACATCTACCCAACCTGTGAAAAGGTTAGATAAGTTCCATTCACTTTGTCCGTGACGAATAAATACTAATTTTGCCATAAGATAAAATCCTCTTTTTCTATTTTTAGTTTACTGGTTTATTTTACACTGAAATGAAATAAATTAATAGTCTAATTTAAGCGATTTAGCTTTGCACTTTTGAGTCCCTTTAACAACTGATCAACAGCTGTTTGAACCGTTCCTAAATCAGTTGCCAAATTCATTCGAATAAAGCCTGGCGTTTCTTCACTAAACCATTGTCCATAATCAATAGCTAAGCCACACTCATTCTGAATAAATTCTTTCATCCGACTGGGATTTACATATGCTGAAAGGTCAATCCACATCAAGTATGTGCCTTCTAGTTCACTAATTTTAATTTCTGGAAATTTATTGACTAATTGGTGGCTGACTTCTAAATAATTGGTCCTTACGATACTCAGAATTTCATCTAACCAAACTGCTCCTGAACGATAAGCCGCCTCTCCAGCAACACATCCCATTAAACTACCCTCAGGTTTGTTCAAACGCTGTACCATTTTATCGTACTTAGCTCGTAATTGCGCGTTTGGAATAATGATATGCGAGTTTTGTAAAGCAGCTAAATTAAATGTTTTTGAGGGAGCATTAACGACAACCATATTATCTCGATAACGACCTTCGTCTATTGATAAAGCTGATACAAATGGTTTTTTTCCCACAATTAAATCTTGATGAATTTCATCCGAAATTACCATCACTTTATTTTCACGACAAATTTCAAAGAGTTGTGTCAGTTCAGCTTCAGTCCAGACGCGACCAACTGGATTATGCGGTGAACAATGAATAAGTAATTTAACGTGATTAGCTTTCATATCTCGTTCAATTGCTTCAAAATCCATTTCATATTGATTATTTTCATGTTTCAAAGGTGTTCGTACGATACGTCTGTTATTATCTTCAATTGCACTATAAAAAGGGTAATATACTGGTGTTTGAACTAAGACGCTATCACCTGGTTCCGTCATTAAATCGACTAATTGATATAATGAATTTACAACCCCTGTTCCAAATCTCATCCATTCCTTATGCAGTTCAATCCCATAGCGAGATTGTTGCCAATCAAAAAAGGCATCATAATATGAATCAGGAATTGTTGAATAACCAAAAACACCATGTTGTACCCGTGCTATTAAAGCATCAGTTACGGCTTTAGGTGCTTTAAAATCCATATCTGCAACCCACAGTGGCAATAATTTATCATCGCCATATTGCTCTTTTAAACTATCCCATTTAACTGAATTTGTATTTTTTCTATTCACTCTAAAATCAGCTAAAAATTTATTTTTCTTTACCATCAGTTTGACTATCCTTCCTTATTCCTTTAATTTTACCAATCCGTCCTTTAGATCCAGGAATTGACTTCACACCCAAGATATCCAAGAAGAATGTGAAAATGGGAATTCCGACAATCAAGCCCCACGTTCCAAATAATTCTTCACTGACTAACAAGATTACAAATGTAAAGAATATAGGTAGTTCTGTCCGACTTGACATAAATTTAGGATTTAATACATATGATTCTAATAAATGAACGACCATTAACATAATTAAGATGTAAACCACATCACGTACGCCACCAACCGAATAACCAACTAAACTTAATGGAATACATGAAATTAATACCCCTGCGACTGGAATTAAACTTAATAAGAAAATTAATATTCCTAAAGGCAAGAGCTGTGGCATATGCATGAAGTACAACCCAATCACAGTAATAACTGTATTAACAGTTGCGATAAAGAATTGTGCTTCAATAACGACACCAAATGATTTAACAAATTTTTCACCAAAGAAGTAAATATCCTGGAAAAACCAACCAAAATCACTTGATAAAAAGTTTTTTGAGAAATGTGTCATCTGATCTTTTTCAATCGTATAAAAGAAGCTTAAAATAAGCGATAATAAAAATGTTGCTGCCATAAAACCAATGCTCGTTATATATTGAAATACAAGCGTAAAACTACTTTTTAATTGTGGCACAATTTGAGATTTACCAATAGATTTAAGTACCCATTCCATCACAAGATTTGTATCTTTACCTGGATGACGATAAAAATTAATCACATAATGTGCCATTGAAACTGTTTGCGAAACTAAAATAGGAAAATACTTAGTAACTGCCAAATAAAGCAGCGCGATAATTGCCAGATATACTCCTATAACAATTATTCGACTATTAATTGATGAATGTCTTTGAATAACATTTATCAATCGGACTACTAAATATGTAAATATAAAAGTTAATAGAACAATGCTAATGACATCTTTCGCAAGAAAAATAACACCCATAATTACACAAAGTACAACAAATCTACGTAACTTAATATTTTCAATAAAACTTTGCCAAATTTCCAATAGACACACTCCTTTAACTATAGTCTTCATTGTACAAAATATTTACTAAAATGTCTGTAATTCTTACCTTTTTGTTCTAAAATAATTATCTCTCCGGAAAGTTGACGACTTGTCGTCTATTAAAACTTATGGTTAACTATGAAGATTGACTCTACGAAAGGAGTACTCTTGTATGGCTGAATTAATTTACAAACAACTGATTAGTAAACTTAAAAAAAGAATCGCTGCAGATGAATTTCCCGACATGAAACTCCCTGATGAACGTAGTTTGAGTGAAACTTATAAAATTAGTCGTAGTTCAGTAAAACGAGCTCTTAGCCAAATGGCTAACGACGGTATTATTTTTAAAAAACGCGGTTCCGGCACCTTCATTAATCCCTTATATTTAAAAAATAAAACCGTTTTTAATTATGAAGGCTCTAACTTAGGTGTTACAGACGGATTTGAAATGAATGGTAAAAGCCCTAAAGTTAAAGTACTAAGTTTTGAAGTTATTGCGCCCTCAGAAGATTTACAACGCAATCTTTTCTTAGACACAGATGATTTTGTCTACAAGATTGTTCGCTTACGTTTATTTGAAAAAACGCCTTTTATGATTGAAACAGGCTATATTCCAATTAAGATTGTTCCTAATTTATCTCAAACAATTGTTAAAGGATCAATTTTTAATTATTTGGAGGATATTCAGAATCAATCAGTTACTAAATCGTCGCTTTCAATCTACGCTGAACCATCAGACGAAAATGATCAAAAACTTTTAAATTTAAAACCAACTGAACCAGTTAGTATAATGGATGGTATTTTCTTCTTAGATAATGGTACCCCATTTGAATATTCAAGTATGAGATTTCATTATAAATTTTCTAAATTTAATACTTTCATGGCCGTTAAATAGGCTATTTAACGGCTTTTTATTTACTTTTTAAAATAATTGGTACGTTCCAATGAATTAAATGATTGACTTTTATTTAATGTTTGTTATTATGAACATATAGAAAGCGCTATAACTTTAGCAAATAAAACATATAGGAGTGTGTAACTATGACAGAAACTGATTTTTCATCTAAATCATATTTAGATAAAGTTGATGCTTGGTGGCGTGCAGCAAACTACCTTTCAGTTGGACAACTTTATTTAAAACAAAATCCATTATTACAAACTGAAGTCGTACCTGAAGACATCAAAGTTAACCCTATTGGTCATTGGGGAACAATCTCAGGCCAAAACTTTATTTACGCTCATTTAAACCGTGCAATTAATAAATATAACTTAAACATGTTCTATATTGAAGGACCTGGTCATGGTGGCCAAGTTATGGTTTCTAATGCTTACCTTGATGGTAGTTATACAGAAATCTACCCAACAATCACTGAAGACTTAACTGGTATGCAAAAATTGTTCAAACAATTTTCATTCCCAGGTGGTGTCGCTTCTCATGCTGCTCCTGAAACACCAGGATCAATCCATGAAGGTGGCGAATTAGGTTATTCATTATCTCATGCCGCTGGTGCTATTCTTGATAACCCTGACGTAATTGCTGCTACAGTAATTGGTGATGGTGAATCAGAAACTGGACCATTAGCAGCAAGTTGGTTCTCAAATGTCTTCATTAACCCAGTTAATGATGGTGCTGTATTACCAATCCTTGATATGAATGGTTTCAAAATCTCAAATCCTACAATTTTATCACGTAAATCTGATGCAGATTTAACAAAATACTTTGAAGGTATGGGTTGGGATCCAATTTTCGTTGAAGGAACTGATCCTGAGATCATCCATCCTGAAATGGCTAAAAAAATGGATCTTGCTATCGAAAAAATTAAAGCAATCCAAACTGAAGCTCGCAAACACCCAGCTGAAGAAGCAACAATGCCTAAATGGCCTGTTATGATTGTTCGTACACCAAAAGGCTGGACTGGTCCAGAAGTCTGGAACAACGAACCAATCGAAGGCTCATTCCGTGCTCATCAAGTTCCAATTCCTGTAGACCAACGTCACATGGAACATGTTGATGCTCTTGTTAAATGGATGAAATCATACCGTCCAGAAGAATTATTTACAAAAGACGGTCAATTAATTCCTGAACTAAAAGAAATGGCACCTAAAGGCAACCAACGTATGGCAATGAACCCTATTACTAACGGTGGTATTAATCCTCAAAAATTAGTTATGCCTGATTGGAAGAAAAATGCTGTTGATACATCAACTCCAGGTGCTGTTACAGCACAAGATATGATTATTTTCGGTGACTTCGCTCGTGATATTATTGAAGAAAACCCTAAAAACTTCCGTATCTTCGGACCAGATGAAACAAAATCAAACCGTTTGAATGCTATCTTTGAAGCTACTAACCGTCAATGGTTAGAACCAATCAAAGAAGGTAACGACGAATGGCAAAGTCCTGTAGGCCGTGTTCTTGATTCACAATTATCAGAACATCAAGCTGAAGGTTGGATGGAAGGTTATGTCTTAACTGGACGTCATGGTTTCTTCGCTAGTTATGAATCATTCTTACGTGTCGTTGATTCAATGTTGACACAACATTTCAAGTGGTTACGTAAAGCCAAAGAACAAACATGGCGTAAACAATACCCATCATTGAATGTTATTGCAACATCAACTGTATTCCAACAAGATCACAATGGTTATACTCATCAAGATCCAGGTATGCTTGGTCATTTAGCTGATAAGAAACCTGAATTTATCCGTGAATATACACCTGCTGATTCTAACAGTTTATTAGCTGTTATGAATAAGACTCTTCAAAGTGAAGAACTTATTAACTTAATCGTTTCAAGTAAACAACCACGTCCTCAATTCTACTCAGCTGATGAAGCTCAAGAACTTGTTGACAATGGTTTGAAAGTTATCGATTGGGCAAGTACTGCTAAGGGCGATGATGCTGATCTTGTTATTGCTGCTGCTGGTTCAGAACCTAACTTAGAAGCTTTAGCTGCTGTTAGTCTTTTAAACTCAGCATTCCCAGAATTGAAGATTCGTTTCATCAATATTGTAGATATCTTAAAATTACGTCATCCTAAGATTGACCCTCGTGGTTTCTCTGATGAAGAATTTGACGGTTACTTTACAACTGATAAACCAGTCGTATTCGCATTCCATGGTTTCGAAGCTATGGTTCGTGACATCTTCTATGATCGTCATAACCACAATGTTTCAATCCATGGTTACCGTGAAAATGGTGATATCACTACACCATTCGATATGCGTGTCTTGAACCAAATGGATCGTTACAACCTTGCTAAAGATGCTGTCTTACAAGCTGGCAACTTAGGCGCTGCAGGCGATAAATTTGTTAAAGAAATGGAAGCTATGGTTGCTAAACATGAATCATACATCCGTGAAAATGGTGATGATCTTCCAGAAGTTAATAACTGGAAATGGACTCCACTAAAATAGTAAAACTTTAAACGAAAAGAGAACCGCAATTGCGGTTCTCTTTTCGTTATCATTAAAAATCATTCTTTTGTGAGCTGTCCATCTCGCATAAAAAATGTTTGGTCTGTATATGCCAAGACATCTTCATCATGTGAAACCATAATAATCGTTTGTCCCGTCTTTTTAGTAATATCGGCTAGCTGGGCTGCAACTTGCTTCGCTCTTTTGCTATCTAAGCTTGCCGTTGGCTCATCAGCAAAGATGAGCTCCGGTTGCCCAAATAATGCTCTAGCGATTGCAACGCGTTGTCTTTGACCACCTGAAAGACTAGCAGGATATTGATTTCTTTGGTCCCATACACCTAAGTCACGTAACATCATTTCGGGATTACGACTTTCTTTTTTAGTTTTCATTTTATTGACTAATTCAAATTGTTCTAAAACGGTTAAAAATGGGACTAAATTAGACCCTTGTAAAATAAACCCAAATTCATTAAATCGTAACCTAGTTCGCTCTTTTTCGCTTAATTGTCCGATCTCTTGATCTTTAAAATAAATTGTTCCATCGGTTAATCCTTGTAATCCACCCATAATGGTCAGCAACGTTGTTTTTCCAGATCCTGATGGACCTGTCAAGCCAATAAACGTCCCTTTCTCAACAACTAAATCAATATTATCAAGAGCCAACTTTTTATTATCACCTTTTCCAAATGTTTTAGAAACATCAGATAATTGCATTAAACTCATTTAGACACCTCCAATTGCATCAAGTGGATCAACACGTAATATTTTAAAAATGGAGAATAGTGATCCTAGAATGATCATCAATAATAAGATAACCGAAAATCCTACGACTAAGAAGACATTATTTAAAAATGGGACGGCAGCTGGTAACGATAGCGCTGTTGCCACATCTGCAATAATACCCAATCCAATTCCTAGTAAACCTAGTAATGACGACTCCCAAATTAAGCTTTTAACCAAAGTCCCACTAGAAACTCCTTGTGCACGTAACACGCCATAAACGGCTGTTTTTTCAATGGTTAAAATATACATAAAGATACCTACGATAAACGCAATAATGACAAATAAGGCGCCAATCATTAACGTAAAGGTCTTCACTTCTGGACCATATCCCGGTATGTTGTTAATCACCTTGTCCATTGTTAATGTCGCTAATTGTTGATCTTTTTTAATTTTAGCTGAATTTTTTAAAACAACTGCATTAATTTTTTCAGTCGGATTGTCCGGGCCATAACGTAACGTTTGATAGTCAGCTAATTGTAAATAGACAACTGGTGCTGTTGTGTATTTATTACCCGTCGTTATCCCCACTACTTTATATTCTTGTTTCGCATTATTAATTTTTATTTTTTGGCCTAATTTAGTGGCATCTAATCCATTATCAACAACTACTTCGTTAACTTTCTGCGGCATTCTGCCTTGAACTAATTTAGGCTTCAAAAATTGATTAAATTGAACTCCAAAAACACTAATATTAGCTTTTGGTTCGTTTTTCCGACTAGCAACGCCCATCATTTGACCTAAATAAGCGTAGTCTGATTTTGACCCTGAAATCTTAGGAAGTGAGTCTTTTTGTATCTCGGAAGATGCCAAATTATTATTCGCATACTGACTGATAACAATGTTATCCGCATCCCAATTATCAATTGAAGACCGATTATTGTTCGCAAGCCCAAAAGCCAATCCCGTTAAAAAAAAATGAGATATGAAACTAAAAAGATGGTGAAAATAATCAGACCATACCGAAGTTTATTATATTTAATCTCTTTAACAGCTAAGTACATGTCATATTCCCCCTTATTTCTACTATATAATAACTTTGCACCAAATTAAAAGTAAACGTTTTCAGTGGAGGTTAAGAAAAAAGCATAATCCTAAAATTTAGAATCACACTCTTAAAATACTAATTTATTTGTAATCTCGCGCTGCAATAGCTTTAACACTTGTTGTTTCTTTAACAGCCTGTTTAATAATTTTTACAACATCTGAATCACTAAATGAGTTAGGGTTAACACCAGCAAATTTAATTGAGTCTCGTGCTGCCTTAATACGTGATGCTGTAATTGCTTTACCGTTACCATCTACTATGTTAGATGAACTTGTTGTATATTCATTCGAACCTGAATACGATGATGCAGCGGCTTGTTCTTCTGACGTCAACGTAGCTGACGAATTGTTTTTTATTTCTGGTATACTATACTCCGACCCATAACCACTACTTTTAGATGATGGTGTTGAACTTTTCGAACTACTTGAAGAACTGCTTGAAGAACTACTTGTTGGGTAGCCAATCGTTGCCAAATTCTTATCATTTTTTTGTTGTAAGTCTGTTGCTTTTTTCTTTAAATCTGAGTAATAATTTTTATCAATACTACTATCTTTTAAGATTTCAGTTAATTTATCGTTTGATGCTGTGTAGCTATATTCTGTATTTAAATTCATTGCTTCATTATATGTTTTTATGAATAGCGCACGTTTTTCAAGAACCGTTGTTAATTCTTTTTTCAAATTTGTTGCTCGTTTTTTAATGACTGCTGATCCATCATGATCCGCTAGCACGATGCTAATTGCATCCTTTGCTTTACTATACTGACGATCTTCAGTTTTGTTAATTACTGCCTTGTAATGTGTCACCTGTGTCTTGTAAGCTTGTGCAGTCGCATCATTTGATTTCTTTTTTAAAGCGACATCAAAATAATTTTCTGCCTCAGTATATTCTGCATCTTGAATCGCAGTTTTACCGTTCTTCATGGCTGTATTATAATTTTTATTTGCTTCTGCATGTTTCGTTAAACCGTAGCCACCAAACATACCTACTATAACAACTGCAACTAATCCCCATACCCATTTTTTCATTTTAACCACACCTCTTATCCCTATATTTATATCGCTGTTATTATATCATGGAACATCCTTCAACCGTTATTCAAAATAAGAATTTAGTCCCTGAGAGAAACTAAATTCTTATTTACTTAATTTATAATATAAGTGACAACAGCATAATAGCGCAAAGTCCAAGTACAACAGATAATCCCATTGATCTCGTACGATATGCGATTGCGAATACAACCACAGCCGCTATTAATTTTGTGACGTTATCTACGCCCACAAATTGAAAACTTGAATCAATAAAAAGGTCTTTAAAAACTAATGCTGAAAATAACGCAACGGGTACATACTTCATCCATTCATTAAACCATTCTGGGATTTCTCGAGATGAAAAAATTCGTAATGGAATAAATCGCGGTAAATATGCAACAATTGCAGATAAAATAATTAATAAAAAATGATCCATTGTTGTCATTTCCATAGTTAACTTTCCTCAGAAACTTTAGACTTTCTACTTATTGTATGTCGACTTGCTTTTGGTTTAATCGTATTTAATAATTTATTTCGTTTACCTTTTCTAACAATTTCATGTTCAATAATAAATCCAACAAAGGAAGCTAGTAAAGTTGCTACAACTAATCCCATCGTACTTTGGAACAATGACATGAAAATAATTGCTAAAATACCTGAAAGAATACTAATAATAATTGTGAGATAATTTTTAAGTTGCATGACTATCATGTAAATAAATAATGAAGTTAATGCAAATTCAACAATGCTTAAATTAATTTTTAACCCAGCACCAATTAAACTACCTGCAATATTACTCATCGTCCAAAATAATAATGAATAATGTTCAACCATCAAGGCATCTTTTGGTTTCCATTCTTTATCTGTTGCAAATTTTAAATAGTTTACTGCGTAATTTTCATCGTTTAGTGATGCCGCAAATATGTATAAAAACTTACGACTAGTTCCTCGAATGTACTGTGACAAACTAGCACCTAATAACGCATACCGTAATTCTAAGAAAAATAGCATAGTAACAATTGAAAGAATTGGCGACTGAATCGTCAACATTGATGCAATTAAAAACTGTGCACCACCTGAAAAGACAAGTATGGAAACTAATCCTGCTAATATCGTATTGAAGCCTGCTGCATGCAACAAAATACCACATGCGAGTCCAATTGGGACGTAACTCAGGCAAAGCGGCATCGCAATTTTAAGAACTGTGAGCCAGCGTTTCTCTGTTTCTTTCACGATAGTCCTCCAATAATATAAAGTTGGTTTAACGATATAAATTATAGCATACATCTGTTTCTTAATACTCATTATTTAGTAACTCTAATCAAAAAGTTATCCAATAATGATCTGTTCTGATGGAAAACGATACTTTTCATCCCGTTCTTTTTTCGAAACAAAGAATATTAACATGTATAACATCCCTACGCGTCCAACAAACATCAAAATAATAATGACCATTTTACCGATAATGCTTAATGAACTGGTAATTCCCGTTGATAATCCCGTCGTTCCAAAAGCAGAAGTTACTTCTACAATCAGCGAAATCAACGAATGATTCTCCGTAATACTTAAAATAAAGACCGCGATTAAACACATAAATATCGATAGGTTAACAACTACTACTGATTTTTGAATATCATTTTCATGAATCCTTCTATTAAAAATATTCACATTCTTATGTCCACGAATAAACGATAACAAATATAATCCTAAAATCCCAATTGTTGTTGTTCGAACACCACCACCAACTGAACTTGGACTAGCACCAATAAACATTAACATAGAAAAAATCAATAAGGTTGTCGTATTAAAATCACTAATTTGATTAATTTGTAGTCCGGCATTACGCGTTGTAATACTATAAAACATAGCTGTCATAACTCTCTCAACGAAATCCTTATGTGCAAAATAACCATTATGTTCAGATAAGAAAATTAATATTGTTCCAATAAAGAAAAATCCAATCGCAAAACTACCTGCTAATTTTGTAAATAATGAAAATCTAAATTTTTTATGTCCTGGTTTGAACCACGTAACCTTGATCCACGCTAAAATTTCAATAATAACGGGAAATCCTAAACCACCTATAAAAATTAAAATCATAATTAAAAATAAAAAGACGTAATCTTTCGAATAAGGGATAATAGATTTCCCAGTAACGTCAAATCCCGCATTTGTTAACGCAGATATTGCAATATAAAAGCCATCAAAAATTGACGCAGCTAGATGTTCAAAGCCATCACGTACATATAAATAAATTGAAAATATCACACCAAAAAAAGCTTGAATCCCTAGCATAATGCCGAAAATTGAATAAACTAAACGAACATTTCCACTTAAATGCGGTTGATTCATATCAGTTTGAATTAGCCTGCGTTGTTGCAACCCAATGCGTCGACCAGCAATTACCATAATAAACGTTGAGAGCATTGTTATACCAAAACCACCTATTTGAAAAAGCATTTCTAGTAAGATGATACCGTTATTGTTATAGACTTGCTCTAACGGAAATGTGGTTAATCCTGTAACACTAACCGTTGAGACTGCCATGAATATTGTATCAATAAATGGCACACTAGCACCAGGTTGTTTGAAGAACGGAAGGCATAATAAAATACTTGTTACTACAATCAATGCTAAATAGTAAAAGACAACAATTTGTACGGGAGAGGCCAACAAACTAGCTTTATCTAGATATTTCTGGATCCACCTATTCATTCTGACTTCCCCCTTTTAGTTTAATTTAAAAAAAGAGATTAGCGCTAAGTACGCACGCTAATCTCTAATCCTGATTATTTAATTAATTCTAATCCTGCATAACTAACAACAATTTTATGTTTTAATTCTTCAGCTGTTTCATTCTTAATAAATTCCTTATCGAATTTAATAATAGCCGAATTTTTTAGTTGTTTTTCAACGACACCAGTAAAGAACTCGTTATTTGTTTCAAAACTAACACGTGTATCAGCTGGAAATGGAATTCCTTTTTCGTTAACTTCAACATTTTTTTCATCAAAATGACTTAACATAATTTGGCCTCCTATTGTTTTAAATATTAATAGTAACAGTATACCGCTTTTTAGTTATTATTACGACCATTAGGACTAAGATTAAGAACCTCAATTTAATTAACCCATTCTAAATATATTCAATCAAAAAAATAGAGCCCGCAAAATTAATTTTGCGTAACTCTATTTAATAATCTATTTTTCTAAATCTTGTAATTTTTGATTATCATCTAATTGTGATTTACCAGCAAGTCCAACTCTTTGAAGAATTTGCATAGCAACCCATAATAGAACTAATGAAACGATAGCGAAGATTGCAAGAACAAATACGCTCATGCCAATTTGTCCACTAACCATTCCAGAAGTTAATGACTCACGGAACCCTAAGGTTGAGTATGTCATTGGTAAGAATGGATGGATGGCATTAAAAAAGCTATTCGTAACTTCCATTGGGAACGTACCACCAGCGCCACCTAATTGTAACATCAAGAGAACCATGGCCACGAATCGACCAGGATTATCAAATGCCATAGCAAGTGCCATAACAAGATACATCGATGTTAACGAGAATACTGTTGCAATTAAGTAAGTTTCAGCAATATGGTCTGCTTGTAATCCAAACATAAGCATCCCTGTAACTTCAACAAGTGCCATACCAAGGGCAACGACAGTTCCAATAGCAACTTTACTCCAGAACCAAGCTGTTGCTGATTGACCTTCAGTTGAAATTTTACGGATTGGGAATGCAAAGTTAAAGACGATTGCCCCAACGTATAATGCAAGTGAAAGAACATATGGTGCTAAAGCATGTCCATAGTTAGGAACATAACTGTAATTCTTATGTTCCAATTCTGAAGGTGCTGCAAACATATTAGCTGTCTTGTTAGTTGCTTTAATTCCATTAACTGTATCTGATCCTGTTTTAAGAGCAGTAGCTAATGTTTTTGACCCTTTTTTAAGTGATTTAGAACCATCACCTAATTTAGCTGAGTTATCATCTAATTTTTGAGTCCCTGCAGCTAATTTATCAACTCCAGCAACAAGTGTTGGTACTTGTTCATTCAAGCTTACTAAACCATTTGATAATGTACCTGAGCCAGTAGCTAATTGACTAACTCCTGATGTCAATGTTGGTACTGATCCATTCAATGTTGATAATCCAGTACTTAATTGACTCGAGCCTGATACTAAGGCACTGTTGTTTCCAATTAATGTTTTAGAACCATTATTAGCACTTAATACACCTGCAGTGTATTTTTGTACACTTGGAATTAAGCCAGGAGTTTTATCTGTACCATTTAACCCAGCCATAATTTGACCTAATCCAGCATTTAGTAAGTCTGTTGCTTGGATAGCACCATAAGGACTTTCCTTTGTGCCAGAACCTGTCTGCGTTAAACCAGTTTTAACAGTATTTAATCCAGCCATTAGTTTATCAATGGCTTTCTTAGCACCTGCTGTTACTTGTGGTTCTTGAGCAGATAACTCGGCAACACCCGCCTTTAATGCTTGTAATTTAGGTAGTAATTCTTGAATAGCTGCTAATTCTTTTTGAATCGATTTTAATTTGTCACCGTTATCAGTCAACGGTGTTGTCATATCAGATAAATCTGTTTTAATTTTTGTTGTATTATTACCTGATGCTGCTAAACTTGTGCCAGCAGTTTGAAGATTACTTCCTAATCCATTAACAGAAGCAGCAATACTTTTTGCTAACGTTGGATTAGATTTCTCTAAAGCTGCAAAATCAGGTGATTTTACAAAGGTAACTAAAGCACCCATATTACTTTGCGCATCCTTAAGTTGTGCAGCAACACTGGATGCGTTAGTTGTACTATAAAGACTATTATTTAATTCACTCAATTGTGAACCAGCATCTGTTGCTTTAGCGGCAACAAGTTTAGTATTAGCTCCAATTTGAGTTAAATCGGCTGTTAATTTTTTAGCATCAATATTAGGCGCATTTGTGCCATTTAATTCAGAATTCAACTTAGAAATTCCTGAATCTAATGCTGTAAATCCAGCCATTAATTTTGCCATTTCAGCTTGTGAATCTGGACTATTTAATTGTGTATCTAAAGTTGCAGCAGACTCCTTCAAGCTTTTAGTTAACGATTGGTTACCCGCTTGAACTGTTGTAATACCACCTCTTAAGGTAATTATTCCATCATTTAATGCTTGAGAATTTGAACTTAATTGACTCAAACCACTATTTAATTCAGTAACTCCATTAGTATAACCTTTTACACCACTTGCTAATGTTGTTGAGCCAGTATCTAGTTTCGATACACCTGAAGCTAATGTACCTGTACTATTATTAAGTTTTGATAATCCAGCACTTAAAGAACCAGCGCCTGTTGCTAATTTTTGAACACCATTTTTTAATGGAACAACACTAGTTGAAAGTGTTTGAACACCATTATTAACAGTTCCTACACCAGTAATGTAGCTATTTAAGCCATCATTCAATGTTACTGTACCATCAGACAATGTTTTAGAACCACTTGCAGCTGTCTTAAAGCCTTTACCGATTGTTTTAACTTGGCCGAAAATAGCTGTTGCATATGCTTTCGTGACTGATTCACGAATTTGGCTATTTAATTGTTTTGCTGCTGTTTCACTGATAACTTCACCAATGTAGTTACGAGATGCATTAGTATCGTACGTGATTTTCATCTTTTTAGGATTTGTATCCATTAAAGTTGCAGCATTTGAAGAGAAGTTTTTAGGCAACGTAATTGTTGTATAGTACTTGTTGTCTTTCATTCCTTGTTTTGCTTGTTTTGCAGAAACGAATGTCCACTTCAATTGGTCATTATTCTTCAACTCTTTTACAAGTTGATCACCAACATCCAATGTCGTTCCATTATATTTAACAGATTCATCGTTATTAACGACTGCTACTGGTAAATCACTTGTTTTGCCATATGGATCCCAAACTGATTTCAAGAAGAAAGCAGCATACAGAATCGGAATAAGCATCATAACAATTGTTGAAACTAGAAGTATTCTATTCTTTCCAACAAATTTAAATTCATTCTTAATCATTTTCATTAAAATTGGTGCCCCCTAAATTAATTATTTCTACTATAAAATTTTATCGATACGTTATAATATACATCAAATGTCCACGAACAACAAATTTTTATTTTCTTTTTAATGTTTTTTTAATCTTACACGACTAAATTGCCCATATAGACAAAAAAATCACCCTAGAAATCAGAGATGATTTTATTGATTTAAAATAAATTTCCAAAGAAGTTAGTAATTGCACGCCACATAATAACAAAAATGTTAGCTTTTTCAATGGCATCTTTATTCGTTCCTGTAACAGAAAGTGATTTTTTGCCATCAACATAAGATAACGCATTATCTTTACCAGTTAATTTAAGCGTTCCAATATCACTATTAGCCTTAATTGGGGCTTCTAATCCTGTTTTCTTAACTAAATCAGTATTTTCTGATACTTTAGCTGAAATAATCGACTTAACTGTTTCGCCTTTTTTCAACCAAACTTTTTGATTAGATTTAAGCATAACTTTAGTTGTTAATTCTTTACCATGAAATACAGGTAAACTATCGGCGTTTTTAAATATTGTACCAGCCTTGATTGTTTCCACGTTGAACATGTCAAATACATATGACATTATTTTTTGTGTATCTGTAAAACGACTTACATCCGTTTCACTCTTGTGTGATGATCCTAAAACGACCGTAATAATTCGATGACCATCTTTTTTTACAGTTCCTGTAAAACATTCACCAGCTTTGTCAGAAGTACCTGTCTTCAATCCATCAACAGGTAATTCTGTATATGCCTTAGCTAAACCAGGTAACATCCAGTTCCAGTTTTCCATTAGTGTTTGGTCAGATGTTCCTTTATCGAAATATTTACGTTTGATACTTGTTGTTTTTAATACTTCTGGGTACTTTTTAAGTAAGTTTTTAGCAACAATTCCCATATCTTTGGCAGTTAATTCATTTTCATCTGATGCGGCTGAACCGGGGTATCGATCAGCTTTACTGATATCGCTATTAGTTAAACCAGAAACGTTATCAATCTTAGCATCTGTAATTCCCCATGACTTAACCTTTGCACGCATTAATGTTACGAAATCTTTTTGCGATCCCGATACTTCATGAGCAAGTGCCATAATAGCCCCATTTGCTGAGTAAATTAAACTAGCATCATACAGTTGTTTAACTGTGTATGATTTCGTTTTACTCAACGGAACGTTTGATAATGATGTATCCTGGCTAATTTTATAAGAATCGTTATCAATCTTAACTTTTTGATCCCAAGTTAATTTACCACTTTTAATTTGATCTAAAATAACATCAATCGAAATTAATTTTGTCATTGATGCAATTGGTAAAACAGCATCAGCATTTTTTTCATAGATTACTTGTCCAGTATCTGCATCAATTGCTAAAGCAGCTTTAGCTGTTAAATTAATAGCGCTTGAACTGGTTGTTGCAGCTGATACAGATTTAACCTCATCTTGAAGTCCCATTGCTGAAACCCCAGTAAATAGTGCTGCCCCTGAAATAAGCCCAATTACGAATTTCTTTGTACGTTTTAAAAATATCATTTTCTCTTTACCCTCTTAACTTCTCTTATTCATTTAAGAATACCCAATAATAGCTATTCTTGCAACTGTTCTTCTTGCTTTCTAGTTAATTTTATATTCTTACCCAATGGTAAATGAATAACAAAACTAGTTAGCTCTTCATTTGAGACAACATATATGTACCCACCGTGGAGCGTGACAATACTTTGAGCAATGGCAAGCCCTAATCCAGTTCCGCCCGTTTTTTGTGAACGAGATTCTTCCACTCGGTAAAACCGATCAAATAATTGATTAAGTGATTGTTCAGGTATTTTAGGGCCATCATTAGTTACTTTTACGATAACTTCCTGACCAATTTTTTCTGCTTCTAAATAAATATGTTTACCGCCTGCCCCATATTTTAAGGCATTTGATATTAAATTATTAAAAACACGGCCTAATTTTTCAGTATCAGCTTCCATCATTAACGGGTTAGGGTTCGTATTGCTACTAATTGTCATTTCTTTATTTTTAGCTTCAAGTTCAAAACTAGCTGCCAATTGTTCTAACATTTGATTCATATCAAAATTAATCGCATTAATTGGCGTCGACGTCTGTCGCACTTTTGTGTATTCAAATAAATCTTCTACTAAAACCTTCATCTGCTTTGATTTCACAAATGCTGTATGTGTGTAAGATAGTAAATCTTCTTGCGAATTATATTGATTATCTTCTATTAAACCTAAGTAACCGATAATTGATGTCAATGGTGTTCGAATATCGTGACTAACATTGGTAATCAGCTCATCCTTTGAATTCTCAATTCGACGTTCTTCTTCCATTGATTCAATCGTACTTTGAACCAAAGCATTAATACTTGAAACGACCCGCGCCATATCACCTTGTAGTTTAAAAGGAATTTGATGATCGTAATGACCGTCCGCAATATAATGCAATTCTGAAATAACATGACGTAACTGCATTTGATGATAACGTCGAATTAGTCGCCAATAGAGCACGACAACGTCCACAATAAGCATGAACGCAACAAAAACATTCCCCCAACTCCAGACATTGAAATCATTCGGCCCAAAAGTTAATGCCGTCTTAATTTGAAAAATACCATTCTCAAGTCCTGGGTTTGAAGCAATCGTCTGATTTAATAGAATAAAAATTGATAAATTCAGTAAAATTAATAGAATAATCGTGATGAATCCTTCCGCGATTAATTCACTTTTTTCTCTACCAGTTAATTTCAAAAATAACCCCTCACTAATGCATTTCTATCTTGTATCCAACGCCCCAGACGGTTTTGATAATATCATCACCGTTTGTTGCTGCTTCAATTTTATCACGTAAATGGCTCACATGGACCATTACTGTTTTGGCAGAAATAATTGATTCTTGTTGCCAAACTTGTTCAAAAATATCATCCGCAGAGTACACATGATTTGGATGTGAGGCTAATAAATATAAAATACCGAATTCTAAAGCAGTTAATTGAATATCACTACCTTCAACTGTTTGAACTTCATGAGAATCTTTTTTAATAATTAGCGGTCCTATTTCAAGTGCAACATCAGGTGCCGGATTCGAGTTTTGGCTACGACGGAGTAATGATTTAACACGTGCCATAATTTCTAATGGGTTAAATGGCTTAACAACATAATCATCAGCACCTGTAATCAGTCCACGAATTTTGTCCATATCTTCTGTTTTAGCAGAAACCATTAATATTGGAATTTCTGAAGTTTTACGAACCTCTTTAATGACATCCATTCCGTTCATTTTAGGCATCATAACGTCGAGAATCATTACACCGATTTCTGGCATTTCTTCTAATTTTTCAATCGCTTCAAGTCCATTTTGAGCAGTAATTGCTTCGTAACCTTCATTTTTTAAATAAATAGAGATTAAATCAACGATTTCTTTTTCATCATCTACAACTAAAATTTTCATTGGATATCTCCTGACTTTTCTTTACTTATAGTATATTGTATCAAATATCACACACGATAACTTTAAAGAATTGGTTAAATCTACTTAATCTAAGTAGTACAAAAAAAGCTTTCGTAAAAAACGAAAGCTTTCCATTTTTTATTATCCACGTTCTAATAAGTAGTTAAATAAACCGCCCATTGTTTTATCTGATAACTCAATCTCTTTACCAGATTCCGTTACTTTAGTAATTTTATAATAATCTTCAAACTCAGGTACTTCCAATTGCATCATCGCAACAAAAGCTGCTGCCGTTTTATAAGTTGCTTGTAGCTGTTCCCCATGAACGTAATCAATAATTAACATATTCGTAACCCCCTATAATATTTATACTCGTAGTGTAGTCTATAAATTTAAATACTTCCACAATTGATACTTATTTTTAAGTAAATTAATATTTCTAACTAATGTCGTATTCCTTTTACTGTATACAATGATTTTGCATCAAATCATGATTAATCATTAGAGTCTTATTTATAATTTAAAACTCTCCATTAAAAAAGACGTAACTTCTTTCATCTGAAAGAAATCACGCCTTTTTAATTATTATTTAACTGAGTAATTAGGTGCTTCTTTGGTAATTTGAACATCATGTGGATGTGATTCAATTAAACCAGCACCTGAAATTTGAACAAATTGTGCGTCATCTTGTAATGCCTTCAATGTTCCAGCACCAACGTAACCCATACCTGAATGTAAGCCTCCAACCATTTGGAAAACAATATCAGCTAAACTACCCTTGTATGATACACGACCTTCAATACCTTCTGGCACTAACTTATTAGCTTCATTTACGCCACTTTGGAAGTAACGATCAGAAGAACCATTTGATTGTTCCATAGCTGCTAAACTTCCCATACCTCGGTAAACTTTGAAACGACGACCTTCATAAATTTCAAATTCACCAGGAGCTTCATCAGTTCCAGCTAACATACTACCTAACATCACAGCGTTACCACCGGCAGCAAGGGCTTTAACGATATCACCAGAGTATTTAATACCCCCATCAGCGATGATTGTTTTACCATATTCACGAGCTACTTCAGCAGCGTCATAAATAGCTGTTAATTGCGGAACACCAACACCAGCAACAATCCGTGTTGTACAGATTGATCCAGGTCCTATTCCAACTTTAACAACATCAACGCCAGCATCATAAAGGGCACGAGTTGCTTCGCCAGTTGCGACATTACCTGCGATTAAAGTTGCTTCTGGGAATTGTGCTCTGATTTCAGTAATTTTACGGATAACACCGGCTGAATGACCATGAGCAGTATCGATAACTAAAGCATCAACACCAGCATCTAGTAAAGCTGTAGCACGTTCAAATGTATCACTTGTAACACCAACAGCGGCAGCAGCAAGTAAGCGGCCATGTTCATCTTTAGCTGCGTTAGGAAATTCAACAACTTTTTCGATATCTTTAATTGTTATTAAACCAGTTAAACGACCATTTTTATCAATGATTGGTAATTTTTCAATTTTATTTTTTTGGAGTATTTTTTCAGCTTCTTTAAGCGAAGTACCTTCCGCAGCTGTTACTAATCCTTCTTTAGTCATAACACTATCAATTAGGACTGACATATCAGAAACAAAACGTAGATCACGATTCGTAATGATACCAATCAATAAGCGATTTTCTAATGTTTCAACGATTGGAACACCACTAATACGGTAACGTTTCATCAATTGTTCAGCATCTGCAACAGAATGTTGCGGTGTTAAATAGAAAGGATCAATAATAACGCCACTTTCAGAACGTTTTACTTTTCTGACTTCTTCAGCTTGTTGTTCGATACTCATATTTTTATGAATAACACCTAAGCCACCTTGGCGAGCCATAGCAATCGCCATTTTAGAATCTGTAACAGTATCCATGCTAGCACTTAAAATTGGGACATTTAATTTGATATTCTTAGCTAATTGTACACTGATATCAACCTCGTTCGGTAATACATGACTTTCTGCAGGTATTAACAACACGTCATCAAAAGTAAATCCTTTTTTAACGAACTTCGTTTCCCAATTTGACATTTTAAAACCAGCTTTCTACTTTTATTTTGTTTACTAACATACCAGATAAACTCAACATTGGTCAAGGTTATCGTCCGATTCTTATTAACCTATAATCGTTTTTAACTGTAACAAAAAAGAGTTCAAAAATTTTACCTGAACTCTTTTCAAGATATCAATCAATTTAAAACATTGTTCGGTTGATATTATAGCGACGTTTAACGTAAATTCTAACTGCAAATGCGATTAATGCAATTACAAGATAAACAGGGGCTGGCAACAATGCATTAAGTGGTCCTGGAATCAATGCCACTAACATGTAGGCAAGAATCCATACTGCAAGAAAGGCTACAAATACTAGTAATGTAACCCAGAAAGCTGGTTTGTCTTCTTTTTTGACGTTTGGGCCATATTTTTTGTAGAAGAGCGCTGCTCCAATACCACCCAAAATTGATGTGATTAGTAGTGTTAATAATCCACCAGCACCAGAAGCTTCTGCTTGCGTACTTGTTTTACTCATTAATCCCATAACACCGTACATACCAGCAAAAATTAATAACATCATCAACCCATTATCTAAAGCTGTTAACCAAAAACTACTTGTTGGTTCTGCAGCTTTTTTCTGTGGGCCCATAATGATATCAGTTGCTTTTGTACTAACAGGACCATATAGTTTAGTTGCTGTTACACCTTTATGCTGTTCGGTGCGAAGTTCTGCAACAATTTCACCAATGACCGTATTTCGTTTTTCATCATTAATTTTTGAATCTTTCAAAATACTATTTAAACGGTAAACATAATCTTCATTACGCTTCGTTAATCCCGCAAAGGGTCCTTTATCCTGTAACTTCGTTTCTTTTTCTAAATGTTCTTTTTGTTTTGCTGCAGCTGTCGCATTTCTCTCTTCAACTGATGTTTCTTCGACTTTGTTTTCTTCTGACATGACTAACAACCCCTACTGACTTATTTTATTTAGACGTTAAATCTGAACTCAATAATATCGCCATCTTGTACGACATATTCTTTACCTTCGGAACGTAAACGACCAGCTTCACGAACTGCTGCGACGCTTCCATTTTTATCTAAATCAGCAAATGACATTGTTTCAGCACGGATAAATCCACGTTCAAAATCTGAATGGATAATTCCGGCAACTTGAGGTGCTTTCATCCCTTGTTTAAAGGTCCATGCTCGTGTTTCGGCACCACCAGCAGTAAAGAAAGTTGCTAAACCTAGTAATTTATAAGATGCCCTGATTAAGCGATCAAGTCCTGATTCTTCAACACCAGCAGCTTCAAGGAAATCAAGTTTATCTTCATCATCTAGTTCAGCAATTTCTTCTTCTGTTTTAGCAGAAACGGCTAAACATTCTGAACCTTCTTCTTTTGCAAAGGCTTCAATTAATTTTACATACTTATTAGCATCTGGGTCAGCCATGTCATCTTCAGCAATATTAGCGACATAAAGAACTGGTTTGTTCGTTAATAAAAACATACCTTTAACATATTTTTCTTCTTCTTCATCAAATTCAATTGAGCGAACGGCATGTCCAGCTTCAAGAACTGGTTTGATTTTTTGTAAAATACTGAATTCAGCCAACGCATCTTTATCTTTTGTTCTAGCCACTTTTTCAACTTTAGCATAACGTTTTGTCACACTATCTAAATCTGCAAAAACAAGTTCTAAGTTGATTGTTTCAATATCGTCCATTGGATCCACTTTATCAGAAACATGTGTGATATTATCATCGTCAAATGCACGAACAACGTGCACAATAGCATCAACTTGACGAATATTTTCTAAAAATTTATTACCAAGTCCTTCACCTTTACTTGCGCCTTTAACAATACCGGCAATATCCGTAAATTCAAAAGTTGTATGAATAATTTTTTTAGCAGGGACTACTTCATCGATACGTGCTAATCGTTTATCTGGAACTTCAACCATCCCAACGTTTGGATCGATTGTCGCAAATGGGTAATTAGCCATTTCCGCGCCTGCTTTTGTAATTGCGTTAAATAAAGTTGATTTACCTACGTTTGGTAATCCTACGATTCCTGCCGTTAATGCCATAATTAGACGTCACTCTTTTCATTTATTTTGTATTATCTTCTGTTGTTGCTTTTTCTAACATTTTTTTCATCTTTTTTTCAAATTCTCGTCTAGGTAATAGAATAAGGTGCCCGCATCCTAAACACTTAATGCGAATATCCATTCCCATTCGCACGATTTCCCAGCGGTTAGTCCCACAAGGATGTGGTTTTTTCATTTCAACAATATCATGTAAGTCATACATACTGACTAACCTCCTAGTCTAGTGAAATATCAAGTAAGTCCAAAATACGGTTCAAATCATCCGTTGATAAGTAGTCAATTTCTATCTTACCTTTATGATTTTTTTTGCTCTGTTGGATAGAAACTTGTGTTCCAAATTTTTCTTTTAACAAGTTCTCACTTTGTTGAACATAAATTGATTTTTCAACTTCGTTCACTTTTTTAGTATTCTTTTTAATTTCGCCGTTCATTTGGGCAATTACTTTTTCCAACTCACGAACAGTTAGATTTTCTTTAACTGTTCTTTTAGCTAATGCCCCAATTTTTTGTTTATCTTTAAGTGACAGCAATGTTCTTGCTTGACCCATCGATAACTGATCAACTTGGAGTAATTCTTTAACTGAGTTGGGCAATCCTAATAAACGCAAATAATTAGCAATATAAGGACGACTTTTGCCTAATCGCTCTGAAACTTGTGACTGCGTTAAGTTTAATTTTTCCATCAACATGTTATAAGCTTCTGCCTCTTCTAAAGGAGACAATTCTTCACGTTGTAAATTTTCCAAAATAGCAACTTCCATCATTGCTTCTTCTGTCATCGTTCTAATAATTGCAGGGACATCTGTTAGTCCTGCTAATTTAGACGCACGGAAACGACGTTCTCCTGCAATGATTTCATAACCCTTAATGACTGATTCTCTTACAATAATTGGTTGGAAGACACCTGATTTTTTGATAGACGCAGCTAATTCTTTTAGGGCATCTTCATCAAATGTTTTACGAGGTTGGTAAGGATTAGGGCGAATTTCAGCTAAGTTTAAACGAACAACAGATTCTTTTGTATCATCATATTGATCAAGTTCATCCTGAAATAACGCGTTAATCCCTTTTCCAAGACCTTTTTTATTATTTACCATGCGCTTTTAACACTTCCTTTGCCAATTCCATATAGACTTGAGCACCCTTCGACTTAGGATCGTAATCAATAATTGCCATCCCATGGCTAGGTGCTTCAGACAAGCGGACATTTCGCGGAATAATTGTCTTGTAGACTTTTTCTGCAAAATATTTTTGCACCTCAGACACAACTTCTGCGCCTAAATTTGTACGTGCATCATACATTGTCATTAAAACGCCTTCAATGGCTAAATCTGGATTAAAATGCTTTTGAACTAAACGAATTGTGTTAAGCAATTGGCTTAAACCTTCCAAAGCATAGTATTCACTTTGAACAGGAATTAAAATTGATTTACTAGCTGTAAAGGCATTAATTGTAATCAATCCAAGTGATGGCGGGCAATCTATTAAAATATAATCATACTGATCTTCAATTGTTTTAACGGCATCCAATAATCTTGTTTCACGAGCCATTTGCGGTGTTAATTCAATCTCAGCACCAGCCAATTGAATGGTTGCCGGAACGATATCTAATCCTTTATGACTAGTAGCTAGAATTGTCTCCTTAATTGGAAATTCATTAACTAAAACATCATAAATATCTTTTTTTATTGTTGATTTTTCAATACCAACACCACTTGTTGAATTTCCTTGAGCATCCGTATCTATTAATAAAACACGCTTGCCTAGCTCGGCTAAACAAGCGCCTAAATTCACACTCGTTGTTGTTTTACCAACGCCACCTTTTTGGTTTGCTAATGAAATAACAATTCCCATGTTTGATTAACCCTCCTTTTTTGATTCAATCACATCAATAATAACGCGATACCCTGAATCAGTTTTTTCTTGTTTTGATTTAATCGTTACACCGTTATTTTCTATAACTTGAACCGCTTGTTTTAGGGTATTAATCACTAATCTTTTATCAGGATTACCTTTTTTCGTGTTTTTCTTTTCAGACACTTTTGATTCTGGTTTAATTTTATTAGCTGAAATTAACTTTTCGGTTTCTTTCACTGTTAATTTCTCTTTTAAAATACGTTTTAATAATTTTTTTTGATTGCTAGCTGATAAACTAACCATTGCTCTTCCGTGACGTTCGGATATCTGTTGCGCCATAATGGACGTTTGTACGTCATGTTCTAATTTTAATAAACGCAATTTATTAGCAACAAATGCTTGGCTTTTACCCATATCTTCAGCTAATTTTGACTGTGATAAGTGGTTTAAACTCATTAGTTTACTGTAGGCCTCTGCTTCTTCAATTGCTGTTAGTTCCTCACGTTGTAAATTTTCAATTAGTGCCATCGAAGCCGCTTGGTCGTCGTCCATTTTCTGAACAATTGCCGGAATTTTTTTCCATCCTAATGAAGATGCTGCCCGAAAACGACGTTCCCCAGCAATAATCTCATATTTTCCAGTCTCATACTCTCGCAAAATAATAGGCTGCAATAACCCGTGTTCTTTAAGGGTTTGTGCTAATTCATCAATTTTTTGATCATCAAAGACACGACGAGGTTGGAAGCGATTGGGTACAATAGTCGTAACAGAAATGTCACTAACCTTCGTTTGATTCGTTTCATCTTCTTGTTCTTGTTGATTTTTACGATTTCCTAAAAATGAAAATGCCATTTTCCGACGACCTCCTGACTATATCTTATTTACAAGTGGGGTACGTCCAGGTACACCCGCTTTTCTAGGGTATTTTTTAGGACTTAATTTGACTTTATCAACGACTAATAGATGACGTTCGTCATCTGAAATTGGTAAAGTAAATTCATGATTAGCCACAACTTGACCACCTAAAAGCTTGATAGCATATTCGGCATCGACTAATTCTTCGTCCATTTTTTGAGCTTTGAGAGCGATAAATTGACCATTTAATTTAACTAAAGGTAAGCACAATTCAGATAGTACGCTCAATCTTGCAACAGCACGAGCTGTCACGATATCATATTGTTCTCTATATAAACTTTTTTTACCTGCAAATTCTTCAGCACGATTATGAAAAAAAGCAACCCCTGTAATATCTAATTTGTCCGCCAATTCATTTAAAAAGTTGATACGTTTATTCAACGAATCAACAATAGTCACCGTTAATTGCGGAAAAGCAATCTTCAGTGGAATTGAAGGGAAGCCGGCACCTGCGCCGACGTCACAAATAGATAAGGGCTCGCTTTGTATTTCTTTTGAATAAAAAGCAGGCGTTAAAGAATCATAAAAATGTTTCAAATAAACGTCTGATTTTTCTGTAATAGCAGTCAGATTAAGGTTTTCATTTGTCATTACTAAAAATTCATAGTA